>NZ_MNQY01000130.1:0-63302 GCF_001915675.1 Parabacteroides sp. merdae-related_45_40
GAATCCAATTCCGACAGACGCTTACCCACAATATCCGGCAAGGAAGAGATCCCCAACATCTTACGAGCCGCCGGATTAACCGAAAGGACTTCCTTATCGAGATTCAACATAATCACTCCCATCGGTGAAGCATTGATCAGCAGATCCAGAAAATGATTCTGTTCCCTTAAATGCAGTCGTTCGTTCTTCAACTGTTCCATCATCTTGTTGAATATATCGACAATACGATCTGCCTCCTTCTGTCCCACACGGCTCAGACGGGAACTGAAATCCTGTTCCTTCAACAGCTCCATACCGTTCCCAATGATATGAAGCGGCTTGATGATACGGCGATAGAACACAGACAAATAGAGAACCGTCAGAAGTACGAGTCCTTCCACCAAGAAGAACAGGGAAACCGATTCCGTATAGAAAGCATGATAGGTAATGATTGCCAATACAGACAACAGCAATGCAGTCAATATCCAAAACAGTCCTTTTATTCTCATCAGCCGGGACGATTTACTTGTCTACAGGTATATCATATTTCTCTAGACGACGGTACAGGGCTGCCCGACTGATGCCGAGCGCCGTAGCAACGTGTGAAAGATTACCGGCATGTGTCTTCAGTGCCTGGAGAATCGTTTGCTTTTCCAACTCGTCCAACGTCAGGCCTTCAAGCGAAGAAGCAGCCTCAGCCTTTGCCGACAGCATCGTATGGAAGCACTGGCTCTCGAAGTCAGAGGCTTCCAAAACAGCCTTGCCTGATACCAATATCGTCCGTTCCACCAAATTCTTCAACTCACGGATATTACCAGGATAAGGCAGCTTTTGCAGGAAGGTCAAGGCTTCCGACGAAAAGCGGACGGTAGGCAAGCCGTTTATCTCCGATTGTTTGTCGGCAAAATAGCGTACCAACAGAGGAATATCGTCTTTACGCTCACGAAGCGCAGGTAGGTGGACGGTTATCAAGTTGATGCGATAAAACAAATCTTCCCGAAACATGCGCTCTACCACCATTTCACGCAGGTTACGGTTTGTCGCGCTAACCACACGGATATCGACTTTGCGAGGACGGCTATCGCCCAAAACCTCGAACGTCTGGTCTTGCAGAACACGTAACAACTTCACCTGACAAGACAGTTCGAGATCGCCGATTTCATCGAGAAAGATCGTCCCTTTATTTGCCATCTCGAAACGTCCGGTACGATCGATATAAGCATCGGTAAACGCTCCTTTCTTATGCCCGAACATCTCACTCTCGAAAAGGCTTTGCGAAAGTCCGCCAAGGTTGACCTTTACGAACGGCTCCTTCGCACGTGAACTGTTCGTATGAATCGCCTCGGCAATCAGTTCTTTGCCTGTTCCACTCTCTCCGGTTATCAGAACTGAAGCGTTGGTCGGAGCAATCCGGGAAACCGTCCCCAGCACATCCATCAACGGAGCGCTCTGGCCTATGATCTTGTCAAAATGAAATTTATTATCGGCATCCAGGCGGTTCAATGGCATTTTCTGCTCCTTCTTCTGTTCACTTAGTTCGATCGCCGTACGGATAGATTTCAGCAGTACGAGATTATTCCAAGGTTTAGTCACAAAATCGAAAGCTCCTGCTTGCATTCCCTGTACGGCAAGCGAAATAGATCCCCATGCCGTCATCAGAATAACCGGGACATCGGGCTGGAATACCTTCACCTGCTTCAGTAGTTGTATACCCTCTTCACCGGTCGTAGTCAGTGTAAAGTTCATATCCATCAGGATAAGCTGCAACGTCGTCTGGCGTACGACAACCAACGCCTCTTCCGGCCCCGGAACAGCTTCCAGTTCGAACCCGGCTCGTTTCAACAAGAAAGTTAGCGAAGAACGAACGGCAGCATCATCGTCTATTATCAAGATCATTGATTTATGATTTCAAATTTATGATTTCAAATTTATGATTTCAAATTTATGATTTGCAAATTTATAGAATTAAATCAATCATCGCCTCACGATCTTCTCAAATTCCGCATCAAGAGTCTGGTCATTAATGAAATCATAAAGAGTGACACTGCGTATATTGTAATAGTAGTTCCAATAGTCGTACAATTCCTGGATATGCTTCTGTTTAGCCTCATCCTTCGATTGTTGCGCATCGTTCAGGTCCAGAATATTGATCTTTCCGATCATGAATGTCTCGATAGAAGTCTTGTAGCGCTTCTCGGCAATCACATCAGCTTCCTGAGCGATCTCCAATTGGGCAGCCTGGTTATTAAAGTTTTCCACCAACAGGAAAATATCCTGATTGAAACTGATTTCCTCCTGGCGAATCTTGGACAATGTCACATCGCGGTTAGATTCGGCAACCTTCACTTTGCCCCGGCGCTTACCCCAGTCGAGAATCGGGATCGTCATGCCGACTTCCACCACCTGGTTTCCTTTTAACCGGTGATAGGCAGCATCGAACGTATGGTCTTTTCCGGTATAACCGATCGTGGCAAAAAGGTTGATACTGCGGCGGTTTCCTTTGGCAGCCGCGACCTCGTAATCGGCTTCCAGCTGACGACGACGAATATTCTTGGCGAACGAATTGTTTTCCTGTGCTTTCTGTAACACAACCTCATAAATCATCCGTAGAGAAGGAGCGGACTCCGGCAGGATCGGCTCGATCACTTCCTGTTCGCTCAACCCCAAAAAAGCACGGAGCTGAAACATATTGGCATTGAGACCGGACTGCGCCTCAGTCAACTTCCCTTTCATCTGCAAGGCAGACAACTTCAGCTGCATCAGTTCACTCTCGGAGATATGACCGATCTTACGCTTGGCAACAGCTATCTCGTACAATTTATCGGCATTTTCAAGGTTCTGCCTGGCAATATGCAAGTTCTCATTCGCCAGCAACAAATTGAAAAAATAACCGATCGTGTTGATCGTCACCCCTTCCACACTCTCGATATAAGCGGCTTTCGCTTCCTGATAGCGTACAGGCTCGATACGCCTTTTCCATTTCTGATCGTTCACACCGAAAATCGGTTGCGTAAGCGTCAACCCGATAGGCACGCTCATATATTCGTTGAAAGCCCCTTTCCCCAACTGCCGGTTGAAATCGAGAGAAGAGTTCAACGATATCTTACCACCTGTCAAAGCTATATTCTGATCAATCGAAATCTCTCCGTTCAAGCCGAGCGAATTATTTTGGACAAAAGTGTACGAACCATCGGACTGCTGGTATTTGGTATACTGTTTACTATAAGCTGGAAGCGTCCCTTTGAAGTTTATCTCCGGTAACTGGTCGGCAACATGTGTACGGTATTCCCAATAGGCAGTTTTCAACTCGTTTAAGGCAACTGCAGCATCCACCGATTGCATTTGCGCCAAGTTAATCGCTTCTTTGAGGGTCAGCCTGACAGTATCTTGTTCCTGTGCCTGCAATCCGACATCCGATAACAGGAGAGAAATGATGGCTATATAGATCTTTTTCATCGTAATAAATGTTTTGACCCACCATTGGCAAAAGCTATGCCAAAAAGATATATAACTGATTATCTGCAACATGTTCCAAACAACAGTGTCCGAAAATGAACATAGTGTCCGTTTTCGAAGTATTATTAGTATCTTTGTCCCGTTCTCTCAAAACAATAAATAATATGAAAAACAGCGGCTTCACTTTCCGTAAACGACTAGCCAGTTTCCGGTATGCTTTTAACGGCATCCGTTTATTGATACAAAAAGAGCACAATGCGTGGATACATTGTTTTGCGGCTATTTGTGTGGTTATTGCCGGCTTTTTCTTCGGTTTATCCCAGACAGAATGGATAGCGGTCGTGATCGTAATCGGAGCCGTATTATCGGCAGAAGCAATCAATTCATCCATCGAATCATTGGCAGATTTAGTCTCACCCGAATACAACGAAATAATAAAAAAAACGAAAGACCTCGCGGCAGGAGCCGTCTTAATTATGGCAATAGCAGCCGCCATAGTCGGATCGATTATTTTTTTCCCTAAACTGGGATTCTGAATGACTATTTAAAAGAATAGTCCTTTATTTCATTGTTTTACAATTCTCTTTTCCTATATTTGTGCCATTATTAATTAAACATTAAAACAGGAGATTATGGCACGCACAGTAAATTATCCGAAAAGAGCGGAAAAAATTAAAGAAATGATTGATGATTTAGTAAAGGAAATGGGACATTCTCCACACAGAATGTCTAAAAAAGACAAAATCAAACTCATTGACATTGACTTTGAAAATATCGACGTTGTAACACTAATGCAAGTATAGGCACGTATCAGCCGCCTTATTCTTGAAAAAAGCAAATAAACGCAAATAAGACATATCTATAAATGAAACGAATTCTTACCCTGATTTTCATATTATTCGTTTGTTTATCGGGAAAGGCGCAGGAGGTTGAGATAAGCGGAAGCCGCAAGGCTGTCCGTACGTCAGGTGACGTGTTGGCGTTTGTAACGCCTGTAGCGAGTTTGACCACCGTATTGGTGTTGCAGGATTGGAAAGGATTGAAGCAAGGCGCTTTGGCAGGAGTTTCTACTATAGGTATGACATACGCCCTGAAATATCTGATCAAGAAAGAGCGACCGGACGGTAGCGACAAACATTCGTTTCCTTCCATGCACACCTCAGTTTCATTTACGGGAGCTGCATTCATCCAACGGCGTTATGGCTGGAAATGGGGAATTCCGGCCTATGCGATTGCCTCGTATGTCGGATGGAGCCGGACGTATGCCAAAAAGCACGACTGGTGGGACGTTGTGGCGGGAGCCGCTCTCGGAGCCGGAAGCGCTTACATTTTTACCCGTCCGTTTGCCACGAAGCATAACCTGTCTATCAGCCCTGTTGCGAGTGATAAACACTTCGGCATATATGCTTCCATGACATTTTAGAAAATTAAGCCCGGCTTCACAGAGATCATAAAGCCGGGCTTTTTCATACAAACAGTGAGCCATATTAAGCCTTGAGCTTTTGAAATCCAAACGATTATGGATAAAGAATTACCTGAATCAGCATTAGGCATCAAGCCTCCCAAGTCGTATATCCGCGTCAGCAAAAGTAATCTGCCTGGCTACAAAGGCTATAAAGCCAGTGTCATCTTCCGCAGTACGATCGGCATTGAAACGATCGCCGAACGTATTGTCAAGAAAAGAAACGTATACGGTAAAGAAACCCTTGTCACGGCTTTCAATATAATCAAAAACGAAATCTATGAGGCCATCGAAGAAGGCTTTAACGTCGACTTCGGTTTCGGCCGTACGGAGATCACTGCAAGCGGTAGCTTCGAAAGCCTGGGCGAGAAGTTCAACCGCAAGAAACATACCCTCACGCCTTGTCTCCGTCCTTCGCCTCAACTGAAGCAGCGCACGGCACGCATCCCGGTCGAAAACATCACACAGGAAACGTTCGCCAATGCTCCGCGTCCGGCCTATGTCAGCCTCAAGATCGAACCTCGCACTGCTGACAGCACCGAACCTTACAATCAGCTTCCTGCCGGACGCCATCCGTTCATCTCGATCTACGGCAGCCGCCTGACGCTGATGGGCGGCCTGCCCGGCGTCGGCGTCAGGCTCCGGTGCGTCGCTACCGATGAAGAATATTTCTATCCCTCCAGCAAGATGTCCGTCAACTCGGTGAACCGCCTTTGCTTCCCCACCGACATCGATTTTACGCCCGGTGAATGGGAAGCGATCATTGGTAGCCAGTACACTCCTACTTATCATTTATATAAGAAGGAACGTTACGGCTATCTCACCTTTACCGTTGTGTGACACCTCGATGGTTACCTGCATTGAGTATGCCTCATAGTTATGAGGCTTATTACCTCATAGGTTTGAGGCTACACACCTCACAGGTTTGAGGTTTATCACCTCATAGCAATGAGGCATGTCGGATGCAGGTAACCATCGAGCCTGCAAGATATCTGTGTTCAGAGAGCTGCGCAACGCTTTGCGCTCTTTACATCACCTGCCGCCCATCGAAGAAGCGCACGGTGCGTGAGGTCTGGCGCGCCTGCTCTTCGTTATGGGTGACCATGACGATGGTGCGTCCGTCTTCCTTGTTCAATTTGTGGAGCAATTCCATGACTTCGGCTCCCATCTTGGAGTCCAGGTTACCGGTCGGCTCGTCGGCAAGGATGATGTCGGGGTTGCCGACGATGGCACGGGCGATGGCGACACGCTGACACTGGCCGCCGGAGAGCTGCGTCGGGAAGTGGCGCATGCGGTGCGAGAGGCCGACCTTTTCGAGCACGGCGACGGCGGCTTCACGGCGTTCCTTGGCGCTGACCTTACGGTAAAGAAGGGGCAGTTCGACATTATCGAGTACGTTCAGCGAATTGATCAGATGGAAAGACTGGAAGACGAAACCTAACTTCTGGTTACGGAATTCAGCCAGTTGCTTGTCATTCATATTGATCGTGTTGATTCCGGCAATCTCGACCGTGCCGGAAGTCGGAGCGTCCAGTAGCCCGATGATGTTCAGCAACGTAGATTTACCACAACCGGAAGGCCCCATGATACTCAGGAATTCTCCCTTATTGACCGTCAGGTTCACGTTCTCCAGGGCAACCGTCTCGATTTCTTTCGTCCGGTAGATCTTCTCAAGATTTGTAAGTGTTATCATAATCGTTATTGTTTGTTGTGGACAGGGTTAAGAGACTGCCCGTTGTTATTATATTCTTTCGTATATGCTTCCAATCGGCAAATTGCGTATCAAAAGGAGTAAATCACTCATAATGCAACGCCTCCGCCGGAGCCAACCGTACCGCCTTGCGTACCGGGAACCAGATACCTATACAGATCATGACCCCCATCAGAAGATAGGTAAAACCGAAAGTCATGAGAAAACGCATAAATGTAAGCGGTTGGCGGTAAGAATCGAGCTGGTCCATATAAACCATATTAAAGGCAAAGATGATAAAACCGAAAGTCATGAGAAAACGCATAAATGTAAGCGGTTGGCGGTAAGAATCGAGCTGGTCCATATAAACCATATTAAAGGCAAAGATGATCAAGGGCAATGTAAAGGCAAGCAAACAAAGTCCCTCGGTATACATATAGCGTTCCAACGTGATACGGTGAGCCCCCAAAGCCATCCGGAGCCCGATCTCTCCTTTGCGGTTCTGCATACGAAGCCAGAAAGTGCCGATGATACCAAAGAAGACATTTACCAACATAAAGACCATCAAGGAGATTTTGTTATTCGCCTCCCGTTCTTTCTGACTCAATTGCTGTTCACGGAAAGAGGAGATCGGGGTAATGCCGTAGACATAAAGATTGTTGACCTTCAGCCTCTCTCCCATTCCGTCCAGGAACAGGTTCATCTCGTTCTGCGTATAAGGACGTTTCATCCGAACACAGAACTCTGCGCTGCTGGCACCGAAGCTACTGACAGTTGAATTGTAAGTTTCACCTTCCAAGCACTGGAAATAAGAGGCTTCCGGACGTTCGTATTCGTTCGTGCGGATGGAAGTGGAAACCGCAGCGATCTCGGATGACAGATCATGACCGCCATGATACACGCGACGACCGACAATATTCGGGGCACCGTGATAGAAACCTTCCGCCATTTCCGGTGTGATCACAATCACGTTATGCCGTCCGGCAACCTTGTCGTAGACCGGTTCCCCGTCGACCGTCCGGATACGGAAAAGGCGGAAATATTCCGGTGTGACATTGCGCATTTGGAACGACTCCATATGGGCCGCATAGATCGTGTCGCCATCCACCGGCTTGACTTCCCTCCAGGAATTGCCGTTCGAATAGGGACAAGAATAGAAAGTGACACAAACATCCTCCACTTCCGGGTTCTGACGGATCTGAGTCATCAACCGCGTCAAATCTTCCGGATCGGACGAATGATAGAGAGAATCAGGCATGTAGCCCGGCGCCTTTGCATCCAAATCGCTTAACTTAAAACGCCATACGTTTCCGATATCGAAGCCTAAAGGAGCATGATATGTCCGGTAATCCACCCAGAACGTATCTATCATCATCCAGAGCACTGCAGCCACCACCGCCAACTCTGCAAATATCCAGCCGTTGCTGCGGCGCTGGTTCCACATTATCTTTAAAATATGTCTGATCATTGTATTGGATTTATTTATTGTTCAATGCTTCCACAATTTGTTCACGGGAGATCCGGATTGCCGGAAGGCCGGCGCTCAGCAGATTCAACAGCAGAGTGAAGAAAAGGGCGGCGGCAAACAGGACAGGCTTGAAAAGCATCTCGAAAGTAACCACTGTATCCTTTGTCAAAAGGAACGACTTGCCGAGTTGGAGCAAGATAACAGACAGGACGATTCCGATCAAGCCCCCGATCAGAGTGATAATCAGATTCTCGCATAAGACCTGCGTCAACAGACGTCCTTTCGTTGCCCCGAACGCTTTACGAAGCCCCACCTCGGAGCGGCGTTTTTGAACGGACGATTGGACGACACCTGTCAGGTTCAATGTCGGCACCAACAACAGGAACAACAACAAAGGAGCCGTTTGCGTCAGATATTCTTTCCATCCCCTCCGGATACCTCCGTCCATATCATTCGATCCCAACGCTACGTCCAAGCGGGAAAACACGAAGTTCATTCCTAAGACAAACTCACGGCCGGCAGCATTATAACGGCTGACCGCTTGTTTGATTTCCGCACGGATCGCCTCGAAATCACTTGCCGAACAAGCTAGGATAACCCCTTGGAAACTACCGCAGACACCACCGCACGACCTACCGTTCACATAATTCGTATTGCTGGTATAGGGAACCCAAACATCCGCATAAGCACTGTTGGCTGCCCGCGTCGGAGCTTCCACCACTCCCGTAACGGCATACGGCACATAGCCCATCAACACCTCTTTTCCGATCGGGTCTTCCGATCCGAAAAGCTTACGGGCCAACGTATTCGTAATGACCACACGAGGCAAGCCGGAAATGAAATCCGCCTCCGTAAACGGTTTGCCGGAAATGAAGCGGAAATCAAAGACCTTCCAGAAACCGGGATCGGTATACTTTATCACATACTCCTCGAACAGCTGGCGGTCCGACAGCGAGACGATCACCTTGCCACTCGCTATCGCCGTCACCGCTTCGGGGGTTTGAAGCGGATAAAGACATTCCTTCACGACACCATCGGACATGGCGGTCGAATTCCGGGTTTCACTATCCCGTGAATCTGCCCGTATCCCCATGATATAAAGCATCCTGTCCCGGTTCGACTCCGGTCGAAAACCGACCAGCTTGATTTGGAACTGGAGAATCACCACCAGTATCATCGCAATCGAAAGTGCCGTTCCAAGAATCGAGATCACACTGGTAAGGCGATTCTCCTTCAACATCTGGATAGCTTGTTTAAAATACTGTCTGAACATGAGAAAAGATATTTACGATTTATAATTTATGATTTCTTGCTTATGGCCAATGATGAACATCCCATAAATCTTTTCATTCATAATGCAAAGCCTCTGCCGGATTCATCTTTGCAATCCTGCGTGCCGGGAACCAAATACCAAGCCAGATCATACCGGCTAGCAACAGACAACTGCTTCCGAAAGTGACAAGAAAACGCCACCAGGTGTAAGCCAATCGGTCTGTGTCCGGCAAATCGAAATAGAGCATATTGAATATAAACACCAAAACCACCGGAATCGTAAAGATCAGCAAGAAAAGACCTTCTACGTTCAAAAAACATTTCAATGTGCCACGGGAAGCACCAAGAGCCGAACGAAGTCCCATTTCGCCACGGCGATACTGCGTACGGAGCCAAAATGTGCCGACAATACCGAAAAAGACATTCACCAGCATAAAACCGACAAGAGCTATTTTCTTCTTCAGATTGTCTATACTGCTTTTCAGTATAACCGGACGTTGTTCCTCCAACGGGATGACACTCGATACATACAGGTTATTCACTGACAGCCGTTCACCCATTTTCTCCAGGAAACTATCCATATCTTCCATACGAAACCCGTTTCTCATGCGGACCAGACAGTCCATATTTTGAGGCTTTGCATCGGAAGCTGATTTGGCAATATCTTCGTCGGTCCTCATCAAATAATAGAAGCAAGGTTTGCTTTTCACATATTCGTTCTGACGGATGGGAGAGGTAACGGCAGCAACCGTTTCGAAAGTCGTACTCTTGGAACCCCATTTCACCTGCTTACCTTTGCCGGACTGCCCTTGGAAGAAATCAGTCTCCATATCCCCCGATATGACAATATCGCCTGTACTTTCCTCCACGATCGGACGTATCGGACGGCCCTCCCTGTCACTAATCCGCAAGACATCGAAATAAGAAACAGTCACATTAAACATCTGGTAATAATTGGCCTTTACGCTTGTATCAGCATCCGCCCGTACCAACTGGGACCAACTGTTCGACCAGGTATACGGACAAGAATTCATCGCCAAACATATTTCATCCACCTGCGGAGCCCGACGGATGTTGTCAACCAAACGGACCAGATCTTCTCCATCGGTAGTCGTAAGCAACGAATCCGGGACATATCCCGGTATTTCAGGGCTCATCTTGCCGATATTCACCTTATAAACATTCGTTATATCGAAACCCAACGGCTTGTAATAGGTATACAGATTCACTAACAAAGAATCCATCATAATACATAACACGGCAAAAACCAATAATAGTTCCACAAATATCCAACCGTTATTCCGCCGTTGATGCCAGATTATTTTCAATATGTGCTTGATCATCGTCTTCTTAATTTATAAGTTAAACTATTCTCCGTCTTTCAGGGATATGACAATTTTCTGACGGGCAATGCGCATCGCCGGTATGCCTGCCGAAAGCAGATTCAGCAGTAAGCTGAAAAACAAAGCCAATAAAAACACAGCCGGCTGGAAAATCATATCCCCGCTTAAAGCCGTATCACGGCTTTGTAGCAAAAAATCTTTGCAAACAGGCAAAAGCAACAGGGAAAGGAGCAGACCAACCAGACCGCCGATCAACGTAATCACACTGTTCTCGTACAATATCTGGCGAACCAACACGCCGTAAGTCGCTCCAAATGCTTTACGCACTCCCATCTCCGCACGTCGTTTTTGCACGGCAGACTGTGTTACACCCAACAGGTTCAAAGCAGGCACAAGCAGCAGAAACAACAAAAGGCTACCGGTTTCCAAAAGATAATCTTTCACATCCACCTTACGTTGCCCGATCGAACCGATCGCTATGTCAAAACGTGTAATAGGATTCTCGAAGAAATTAATCTTCGCATCCTGCTTCATCCCGTTATAACGTTCTATCTGCTTCAACAATTCATGCCGGATCGCTTCGAAATCACGGCTGTCCTTTGCCAACAGGCAGATAGAAAACCAGCCGGCCATATTTTCGGAACTGGTATTCGTCATCAGGATACGGTCGGTCGTATAGGGGACCCACACGTCACCGAAAGCCGTATCGGCGGCACGGCTGACGTCTTTCACCACACCGCAAACCGTATAGGCTGTCAAATCGATTATCACAGTTTTTCCTACAACGTCTGTCGTTCCGTATAATTTCCGGGCCACACTCTCGGACACGACTGCTTGTGTAATCCCCGAATCAAAATCCGCTTGCGTAAATGGTTTACCGGTCAGAAAACGGAAAGAAAAGACTTTCCAGAAACCGGTGTCCGTATATTTGATCTGATATCCTTTATACATCCGTTTCCCTGGTATGGATAAAGGCTTCAACTGCATGGCATAACCAGAAACCGCTTCCGGTATCTCCAATGAATAGAAACATTCCTTCACTGCTTCAGGAGACATGTTTCCCCGGTTCCATCCATTACTGGTCTTCACTTCCGTCCCACTATCCACATACATCATCCGGTCGCGGTTGTTCTCCGGATAAAAATTGGCGAACTGTATCTGGAACACCAGGACTACCACCATAATCATAGCAATGGAGATGGCTGTACCCGCTATGGAAATGACACTGACAAGACGATTCTCCTTCAGCATCTGAATGGATTGCTTGATATATTGCTTGATCATAAAACTTACTATTACACGTTAATCTTCTATTTTCAATTTGTTCTTGTCTTTATAAGCGTTCATGTCCGAGACAATGACCTGGTCACCTTCCTGCAGGCCACTAACCACTTCTACATATTCGAAATTACTGTCTCCCAACTGCACTTTGCGTTTCAACAACTGGTTTCCGTTTACGACAAAGAGTTCGTATTCTCCTTTTCCCACATAATAAGAAGAGTTGGCAATGCGGAGCACATCGTCTTTCACAGCATTCATCACATAGACATCGGTCTTCAAACCGGAACGAAGACGCTTATGATTGTCTTCCTCCAATTGGACCGTGAAAGAGATCACGCCGTTCTTCGACAAAGGAGTAACATCGCTGACCGTCCCGTCCAGTTTTTCACTGCCGATCTTGATAACCGCTTTACTGCCGGCAGCAATACGGTCTCCGTAGGTATCGGCAATCTCACCTTCGATCTTGAAATGAGACAAGTCGGAAACGATTGCCACCTTCGCTCCCTGGCCTATCTGCGAGCCGATCTCGTTGTTCACATAGGTCAGGATCGCCTTACGAGGTGAACGGATTTGGGCATCTTCCAACGTACGCCGAGTTTCGGCAAGGCTTTTACGGAAGATATTCAGTTCCAGCTCTTTTACTTTCAGATCCGCTTCGGCCAGCGCCTGTTCGTTCTTATATTTCTGCTCGTCTTCCTTCAGTTTGAGGATACTCACATTATAATCAAGTTCCACCTGGCGGACTTTATCGGTCGTACCGGCTCCCAAGCTGTCTAAATAGCGTTCGTTACGGAGTTCGACCGCTTTACGATCCAGCTCCATGCGGGAGACTTTCAGGTTCATTTCCATTTCCGAAAGTTTGTTGTGGTTCGTCACGCGTTGCTGTTCCAGTTGCAGGCTCTTCATCTGTTCCTCGTCCAACTGCTTGTTATATTCCGTCTCGGCGCTCTGCAAATCCAGTTTCAGGATAGGCGTGCCGACATCGACCGAATCCCCGCCTCGCTTATACACCTCCACAATACGAGAGTTGATCGGTGAATTGATGATTTCCTCAAACGCGGGGATCACTTTGCCAGACGCACTGACCGAAACTTCTATCACTCCCTTATCGACTGTCGAAATATTGAGGTCTTTCCGTTTAAGGCTGGTCTGAAGCATGGAGATCACGACTACGATCAGGACGATAAAACCGCCGACAGCTGTCCCTATCCTGATAAACTGTTTACGTTGCTCCTTTCTCTGTACTTCTTTTGAAATCTCTCTGTCCATATTTAATATTGCTTTAATTCTTCTTTTCCCGGCATTTCTACCTTGACGGCTTTCACAGGACAAACTCCGTGCCAAAAACATAAATCATTGATTATATGGGAATACACTTCAAAACAAGTGTTCAATATCGGACAGTGTGTTCGGTTTTGAGAAAACTTTTCCATCCCGGTTGTTGTTTATTCGTAACAAATTAAAACGATAAATTATGAACACTAAAATTTCAGTCTTTACGATCTTCGTGGGGTTCGCCCTGCTCTTTGCCGGCTGTAGCAAAGACGACGAAAACATACCGGGCGGCATCGAACCTCCTAAAACCATCCTGGACGCTTTCAATGCCAAATATCCGGATGCCCGCGACACAGAATGGACAGTCAATGACGATTATTATGTAATTGACTTTGAAAACAACTCGCTCGATAACACCGCCTGGTTCGACCATCTCGGAGTATGGGCCATGATTAAGACGGACTTGCCGCTTAACCAGTTGCCTACGGCTATCTCGAACGATATCAAACAAGGCAAATATGCCGGTTGGAAGATCGAGGAAGCCGATACCATCGGCAGAGCCGGAATGGGAACCGTATATAAAGTAGAAGTAGAAAAGGCAGAACAGGAGACCGACCTGTATTACACTTTATACGGCGACCTGATCAAAGCGGTCGATAATGCTAAAGATGATGTTGACCGACCTATCTCCGTCCCCGAAAAAGTGGCCGACCTGATGGAACTGACCTTCCAGGGAGCAGAGTTGCTGGATATAGAAAACACGACTTTCGGTGTACAGTTGGCAATCCTCGACGGGAAGACTTTAAAGATTGTCGAATTAACCCAGATATATACATGGAAAAGTACGACCTGGAAAGTTTCAGAGCAGGAAGTCCCGACAGTTATCATGGATGCATTCAAGGCTTCCGAATACGGAAATGACCAAGTGGAATCCATTTACATGTTTACCGATGCCAACGGTGCATTCCACAAATTCAATGTCATCCACAACGGGCAGGCCGTAACGGTCGAGTTCGATGTGTTTGGAAATATCGTTACCAACAAATAAAAAACAGATAGGCATCGGATTCATAACGGATACCTGCCCGTTTCCAATCCGATGCCTATTCGCTTTTATCGGGATGATCACGAAATTCGACTTATTCGCTGATCAGTTCTATTTTTGCACTTTTCACACCCGGAGCAGAGGCTTCGAAGACAATGACACCCGGTGTTTCTTCTGTCTGTACGACTGCCGTCAGCTGTCCTTTGAAAAGGGACATCTGCGGAGCTTGGAAAGATTCGAGTGACGAAGGATCACCGTTGGCGGCCGCACGATAAGAACCGGAACCGCGGACGTTGAACTTCACCTTGTGGGTGGCGTCGGGACAAAGGTTACCGTTCTTGTCGACAACACGGACATTGATAAAAGAGAGATCCTTGCCATCGGCTTTCAGGCGGTCGCGGTCAGCAGTCAGTTCGATATGATGAGGCTTGCCGGCTGTATGAACTTCCTCTTCGGCAACAGCATTGCCATCCTTGTCATAAGCAACCACTTTCAAGGTTCCCGGCTCGTATTTCGTATCCATCCACATCAGGCGGTAACGTTTCTGGCGCTCGAAGCTCTTTTGGGCGGCCTCCGTATAGCTGCTGTCCAATTCAACACTCAGATCTTTCGTACGTTTTCCTTGACTCTTACCGTTGATAAACAGCTCGGCAGAAGGGTAATTCGTGTACACAAATACAGGCGTCACCTCCCCTTCACGTCCCGGCCAGGTCCAATGAGGCAGGATATGCAACGTACGTGCCGTTTTGTTCCAATGGCTACGATACAGATAGAAACGATCCTTCGGAATACCCGCAAGGTCAATGATGCCGAACAGGGAACTATGACTTGGCCAATCCGTATAATAAGGAGTCGGTTCACCCAAATAGTCGAAGCCAGTCCACACAAACTCACCGATACAATACGGTAAATCTTCATGCTGGATAAAGTCATCTTCCGGGAGATTGGACCAGCCACAATGTTCCACGTCGTAAGAGGAAGCTTGGTGGTCATCGTATTTCGCCATCGCCTTGCGTTCGACCGGGAATTTATAAACGCCGCGGGAACTTACTGTCGAGGCTGTTTCGCTGCCTAAAACGATCCGCTGCGGCAACTTCTTATAGTTTATCTTGTACTTGAAAGGACGATAGTTGAAACCGGCCACATCCATCACGGCTGCAAAATTATTGTTAACCACGGCATCCGGAGCATCCATTCCCTGAGTTACCGGACGTGTCGGATCTTCACGATGGCAGATATCCTGCAACCATTTGGCAATCTTGCAATCCCCTTCGTTCCACTGGTTGGGCACTTCGTTACCGATACACCACATGACAACGCTCGGGTTGTTGCGGAAATTATGAAGCAGGTTCACAAGGTCTTTCTCCGCCCATTCATCGAAGAGCAGATTATAACCGTTCTTGCATTTAGCCACATTCCATTCGTCAAAACTCTCCGCCATGATCATCATACCCATTTCGTCACAAGCCCTTATCAATTCAGGAGCAGGCATATTGTGGGAAGTACGGATCGCATTACACCCCATGTCTTTCAGGATCCGTATCTGGCGACGGATAGCAGCATCGTTGACGGCCGCCCCCAACGGACCGAGATCGTGGTGATTGCAAACGCCCTTAAAGACAGTACGCTTACCATTTAGGAAGAAACCTTTGTCCGGGATTATCTCAATCGAGCGGATACCGAAAGGAGTTGTATAAATATCCTTCAGCTTGTCGCCTTCATACAGACGGGTTTCCGCTGAATACAAAGCCGGCATTTCAGGAGACCATAAAGACGGGGCTTGGATGACAAACTCCTGCTCTGCCTGATTGTTGTTATATTTCATCTGCGCAAGAGAAGTGCGGACAGCCGTCAGCTTCTGCTTGTTCGGATTCCACACGCTGGTTTCCACGCTATATTTGGCGGGATCGGCGCCTTCGGGAAGCACCACTTTGGTGCGCACGTTCACTTTAGCAAACTTCTCATTTACCGAAGGAGTCGTGATATAGGTACCCCAAACCGGAATATAGGCGTCTTCGGTAATGATCAGGTGAACATTCCGGTAAAGTCCGGCACCTGGATACCAGCGGGAAGATTCCGGCAGGTTTTCCAAACGTACAGCCAACGTGTTCTTCTCGCCCGGCTTCAGATATTTCGTGATATCGAAGTGGAAGGAGTTGTAACCATACGGCCAATAACCGACCTTTTGTCCATTGATATAGACATTGGCATGGCTCATCGCCCCGTCAAACAGGATCGTTGCCCGCTTGCCTGCCTGAAACTGCGGAACGTCGAACTCGGTGCGATACCAACCCACACCGACAAACGGCAACCCGCCGGTACGTCCTGCATGCTCCATCGCTTCCTTCTGGCCGTCCTGCGAGATAGCGACCTCCTGTTTGTCGTTCAGGGAACTGAAAGGGCCGTAGATCGCCCAATCATGGGGGACAGTCACGGACTGCCACTTACTGTCATCGAAAGCTGGCTTTATAAACTCATTGTTGTCTTCGCGAGTGAACTTCCAGTTTTTTTCCAACAGAAGCTCACTCCGTCCTTGTGCCGACAATGCCGACACGCACCCAAACAAGCCTACCAAAGCTGCAAAATAGATTCTTTTCATTCGTATTAATTGTTTTTTGTAGTACTTAGCGCAACAAAAATAATTAAATTTGCAACCTTTACAAACTAAATCTGCATTTTACAAGACATGTTGTTACAATTACTATTCGTTTTAATTGCAATTATCATCGGAGCCCGTCTCGGCGGTATCGGTTTAGGAGTATTAGGTGGCTTAGGACTGGCCATCCTCACTTTCGTATTCGGCTTGGAACCGACTTCCCCTCCCATCGATGTAATGCTGATGATCGTTGCCGTCATCGCCGCTGCCAGTTGCATGCAGGCAGCCGGCGGACTGGACCTGATGGTGAAGTGGGCGGAAAAATTGCTGCGCAAGAATCCCTCCAAGATTACGCTTCTAAGCCCGTTGGTTACTTATATCTTCACATTTATTGCGGGAACGGGACATGTGGCTTATTCGGTCCTTCCCGTGATAGCGGAAGTGGCAACGGAAACAAAGATACGTCCCGAACGGCCGTTGGGGATTGCTGTGATCGCGTCTCAGCAGGCAATTACGGCCAGCCCGATCTCGGCGGCAACCGTAGCATTGCTCAGTATGTTGTCGGGACATAATATATCATTGATGGACATTCTGATGATCTCCGTTCCCTGCACGTTGATCGGTGTCCTGGTAGGAGCATTCTGCTCGCTACATGTCGGAAAGGAACTGGCGGAAGACCCCGAATACCTGCGCCGTGTCGCAAACGAGGAATTCACAAGTGACAAATATAGGGCGAAAGGAGTCGAAAACCATCATGCAGCCCTCCTGTCGGTGATTATATTCATAGCAGCGACAATCGGTATCGTCTTGTTCGGCTCGATGACAGAACTGCGCCCTTGGTTCAGCCTGCCCGATGGCAGTCTCCGACAAATGCAGATGGCGCATATCATCGAGATTCTGATGCTCTCGGCTGCCGCCCTTATCCTGCTCGTCACCCGGACAGACGGGATAAAAGCCGTACAAGGTTCCGTCTTCTCCGCCGGTATGCAAGCGGTCGTCGCGATTTTCGGTATCGCCTGGATGGGTGATACCTTTATCGGTGGGAACATGGCGGAACTGAAAGGCTCAATCGAACATATCGTAACAGAAATGCCATGGCTTTTCGGTCTGGCCCTGTTCGTGATGTCCATACTTTTGTTCAGCCAGGCAGCAACCATCCGTGCCATGTTGCCGTTAGGAATCGCCCTCGGAATCTCTCCTTATATGCTAATCGCCCTTTTCCCGGCAGTCAATGGCTACTTCTTCATTCCCAACTATCCGACCGTGGTCGCCGCCATCAACTTCGACCGTACCGGAACGACGCATATCGGCAAATATGTCCTGAACCATTCGTTCATGATGCCGGGATTGGTCGCCACCGGAGTGTCGGTGGCGTTGGGACTGTTGATGATCCAGTTGTTTTAATGTAGAGATCTTTTGTTACTTCCAAGCGATATCAAACATCAAAGGTTATGACAAAAGTACTTCCCTTGCCGACTTCGCTGTCCACACGAATCGTGCCGCCATGGGCTTCGACAAAGTCTTTACTGATGGCAAGACCGAGGCCGCTTCCCTGTACTTTCGTGCCGGGTACGCGGAAATAACGGTCAAAGATACTCTGATGGTAACGCGGGTCAATTCCTTTCCCAAAGTCCTGCACGAATATTTCCACTTTCTTGTCCACCTGATGCGCACCGATAACGATACGGCCATTCTCCGGCGTGTAGTGGATGGCGTTGGAAAGGAGATTCGTGAGTACCCAGGCGATCTTCTCACTGTCTACAAAGAGCTTGGATATTTTTTCAGGATACTCCACTTCGATATGGCAATTGAAGCGCTCCGCCTGCACACGGTTCGCCTTGATTGCATAATCGATCAGTTCAATCGGCTTCGTGATCTTCGGATTCAGTTGCAACTTGCCTGCCTCCACCTGTGTCATTTTCAACAATTCACCGGTAATTTCGAGCAGGCGGTCGCTGCTTTCTCGAATACTTCCGGCAAGCGCGATCTGCTCATCGTTCATATCTCCTATACGTTTATCCTCCAGCAATTTGAGACTCATAAGAATAGCAGAGATCGGGGTTTTCAATTCATGGGAAATAGTAGAGATAAAAGTCGTCTTGGCAGAGTCTAACTCTTTGAACTCGGTAATATTTTTCAGGAGGATCACATCGCCCGCATACTCTGTCTCACGTCCATCGCCATCCATCACATGGATCGGGATATATTTGGCCTGAAAATAGCTTTCCTTATCATCTGCATAGATCTTTAAGGGCTCCTTTTTCTTGTCGTGCTGTATCAGTTCGCGTACCAGCCGGCGCAGCAAGTCGTTTTTCAACGCCAGTTCGGTAGCAGACTTTCCCATCACGTTCTCACGTTTCAGATTCAGGATGGTGAGCGCCTCATCATTAGCAAAAAGAATGGAACGGTCCCGATCGAGCCCGATTATCGGTTCAGTGATGCTGTTGACAATCGCTTCAATATATTTTTTGACCTGGATAATGTCAGCCAACGTGCTCTTCCTATATTCCGTCAAGCGTTCCGCCATCCGGTTGAACGAGGAGGCAACTTCGGCAAACTCCTGGTTATCGCCCAAGTCGAGTCTCTTTTCGTAATTGTGGTTGGCAATCTCCAAGATCCCGTCGGTCAGTTTACGGATCGGCGACGTAATGGAACGGGGCAAGCGGATCAGGAAAGCAAAAGCAATCAGGACACAAGCCACCGCGATAATGCAAATCCATAACAATGCTTGGTCCGCCGTACGCTCGGCTACCTTGCTTTTCCGGTAGATCGTCGCCATATTCAGACTCATGATATCGTTGAGTGCCATCCTGACACGCTGTATAGTCGTATCGTTCAGGTCCCGGTGCATCGCCTCGTATTGTGCGACCAGATGCGCCGTCGCCACATTCTCGTCGATCTCCGTGATATTCTTCTGCTGCAAATCCAGGTTCTTTTCAAACTCCGCACGTGCCTGCGGATCGTTCTTGATCCGTTCGAGGGCATCCAGCATCCGGCGAGAATAAAGAAGCGAATTATAATTATCCGCCAAGATATTCTGCGTGTCGGAAGACATATCCGTAATATTCTGCACAGCCAACCCGCCCAGCAGAACGATCATCGTAAACAAAAGGCCGATCCCGAAGGTCAGTTTCGTTTTTATTTTCAGTCTTAAGAACTTATCCATACGCTTATGCTATTATTATCTGGTCAATATTCAACTGCAACAAACTGTCCAGCAATGTCCTGTATCGGAAAACCGACAGCACCCGGTACGACTCGTCTACACCGGCAGTCATACCGATGCAGACTTTAAATGTGCATCTTCCAACCGGGGATTCCAAAATGCATTCGACACTCTCAACACACCAGCGCCTTTTCGCCCTACCGCCAATTCTATTTCACAATCAAAGGCCATATTCTTCGATCTTCCTGTAGAGGGTCGTCAAGCCGATACCTAACAGGCGGGAGGTTTCCGTCTTGTTGCCGTTGGTATACTTCAATACCTTTTGAATATGCATCTTCTCTACGCCGTCAAGGTCGAAGCCGGAATAGCTGCTGTCGGTATTATTTTGAGGATTCTGTATTGTGAGCGGCAAGGTGTCTGCAGTCAAGGTGTCTCCATCGGAGATAATGAGGCTGCGCTCCACGACATTGCGCAGTTCACGGACATTCCCTTTCCAAGGATACCGTTTCAAGATACGGACATAGTCCGGCGAGATCGTGCGGATGGTCTTTCCTATCTTGGAAGACAGTGCGGAAACAAACGCCTCGACATGCAGAGGAATATCGTCCACCCGTTCGCGGAGCGGCGGCAGGTGAATATGGAAAACAGAAAGCCTGTAAAACAAGTCCTCACGAAAATGGCCGTCGGCAATTTCTTTTGCTAAGTCACGGTTGGTGGCGGCTATCACACGCACATTCACTTTGACAGGTTTCGTGTCTCCAATCTTGAGGAATTCACCGGTTTCGAGAATACGGAGTAACTTGGCCTGAAGATCGAACGCCATCTCACCGATCTCGTCGAGAAAGATCGTGCCGTTGTCTGCTTCCTCAAACAGTCCTTTCGTCTCTTTGAGTGCACCGGTGAAAGCTCCCGCCTTATGCCCGAACATCTCGCTTTCCAACAGGTCGCGACTGAAAGAGGAGCAGTTGATAGCGACAAAGGCTTTATCACTGCGGGAACTGTGCTGGTGGATGGACTGTGCAAACACTTCTTTGCCAGTCCCGGTCTCTCCGGTGAGCAAGACGGGAACATCCGTGGCGGCAACCTTGCGTGCCAAAGAAACAGCCTCCTCTATAGCAGGCGAACGGCCGATGACAGTGGCAAACGAATACTGTTTGCCTACAGCCTTCTGCTGGCTGTAGGCAACGGTAGCCTTTTCCATCGCCTTTGCAATCAAGGGAAGGATTTTATTGTTGTCGTCACCTTTGGTGATATAGTCAAACGCACCGTTCTTGATAGCTTGTACTCCGTCGGGGATATTACCGTGGGCCGTAAGCAAGATCACTTCCGAAAGGGGACGCAGGCGTTTCAGTTCAGAGACAAGCTCCACACCGCTCCCGTCTGGCAGGCAAACATCACAGAGCACCACTTCGGGATCGTTCTGTTCGAGCTGCTTGATACCTACTTTGCAGTTGGTTGCTTGGAACACTTCATAACCTTCCAGCCCGATAATACGGGACAGGAGGCTTAAAATTTGCTTCTCATCATCGATAATCAATACTTTTCCCATCTTCTTATTCTGCTATGAGGAAGCAAATATAGCATATTATTCAGAGGTGTCCATTATTTCCCCTACTTTCATACTACCTTAATTATAGTTTAATTATTTGCAAATATTCTAAACCCAGTACTAGTTATGTGTAATAAATATTACATTCGCTAAAATTGTCTACAAAATGAAAAAAGTTCTATTAGTTGCAGTCTCCGTACTGCTTGTCTGCACTTCTTGTGTAACGAAAAAAAAGTATCTGCTAGCCGAAAACGGACGCCTGGAAGCCATTGCCCGGGGAGACGACCTGCAGAATCAGCTTGTAAACTGCCGTGACAACAACGACGGCCTCACTTCACGTCTTGCTTCACTTGAACGGGATACCACCCGCATGGGCAAGAACATCCGCAACTATCAAAGCATGCTCAACACCAACATGACGGAGCAGGAAAAATTGAATTCACTCCTGAGCCAGAAGATGAACGAACTGGATGAACGCGAACGGACGATCAACGAACTACAGGATATGATCAATGCACAGACTGAACGGGTACAGAACTTGCTCAACAGTGTAAAGGATGCCCTCCTGGGTTTCAGTAGCGACGAACTGACCGTCCGCGAAAAAGACGGAAAAGTCTACGTTGCCATGTCAGACAAACTTCTTTTCGAATCGGGAAGCGCCCGTGTCGACAAGCGTGGCAAGGAGGCTTTGGCCAAACTCGCCGAAGTCCTTAACAAACAATCCGACATCGACGTTTATATCGAAGGGCATACCGATAGCAAGCCGATCAACACCGCCCAGTTTAAAGACAACTGGGATCTCAGTGTCATCCGCGCCACTTCGGTCGTCCGCATCCTGACAAAGGACTACGGTGTCAAACCTTTGCAGATACAACCTTGCGGCCGCGGCGAATTCATGCCTGTTGCCGACAATGAGACAGCCGACGGCCGTGCTAAAAACCGCCGTACCGAAATCATCATGGCTCCAAAGCTGGATAAGTTATATCAAATGTTGAACCAATAGCACTCATAGGAAGGCAGCTACCGCGATTTGTCCGTTACCTTTGTTTCTTTCAAAAGTAACGGACAAATTTAACAAAAAGCAAGCAAGTTTTCTCGTGAAAACCCTTATTCCAGCAGGATTCCGACCCCCATCTGCACGGTATCGAGACCCAGGTATCAGAGGAACCGAGATCCGGGTCTCAAAAAGAATAGATAGGTAGTTACTTAAAAATAAGCTATATGCTTTGATAAAAAATGTGCTTGTCTTTATGATAATATGATAGTGGAAAAACAACCATCATGCCTCCTATCATTTTTTGTACACCTTAATATTCAATCGGCAGAAGGCAAAGTATGATAGTATGACAGTATAAATAGAGATTTTTTTTATGTTATTTCTTCTTGCACCGCAAAGCAAAATACAGGATATACAGGAAAGACAACAACGGAATCACAAACCCAATCGCCATGTTATCGGCCCCGATATATCCCATCAGCATTGGGGCAAAGGCTCCGCCTGCTACTCCCATAACGATATAGGATGATGCTTTCTTTGTAGAAGAACCCATACCTTCCAGGCCGAGTGCAAAGATTGTCGGGAACATAATGGACATGAAGAAAAAAGAAAGATAGAGCGCATACAAAGAAACCGTACCGACAGACACGACGACCAACGCCATACAGACAGCATCCGCCAAAGCGAACCATGTCAGGAGACGGGCCGGAGACATCCACTTCATCGTAAAACTGCCGGATAGACGGCCGATCATAAACAAAGCCATTCCTCCGAAAGCCAAGATACGCGAAGCCTCAATATTCGTCATCGAAGTATCGACTTCCGTCACATAATTAATGAAGAAACTGAAAATTCCCGTCTGGGCAGCACAATAGCAAAACTGTGCAATAATAGCCCGGACAAACTGCGGATGTCTCCACATGGAGGCAGTACCGGATGCGGGTACATATTCTTTTTCTTCCGCATCCGTATCTTCTTCCACCTGTACTTCGGGTAGTTTGGTAAAGATGAAAAGAATGGCTACCAGTAAAACAACCGAGCCAACCAGGATATATGGTTTCGTCAGCGTAAACGGATCGCTCTCCTCGCCACCGAATATCAGCATGCCACCGACCAGCGGGCCTAAAATCCAACCTAACCCGTTAAACGATTGAGACAAATTCAGGCGTTGCGCCCCCGATTCCTCCGGCCCTAAAATCGTGGAATAAGGGTTGGCTGCCGTTTCCAGAATACAAAGCCCACAGGCAATCACAAAAAGGGCGACCAGGAATGGAGATGCCGAATGCAGATAAGCCGCCGGAATAAAAGCGAACGCACCAACAGCAAACAGGCATAACCCTAAAATAATCCCTTTCTTATACCCGAACCGCTTCATGAACATACCGGCAGGGAGCGCCATCAGGAAATAAGCGATATAAGTGGAGAACTGCACAAGGCCGCTCTCTGCCTTCGTCATCGTAAAGACACCTTGAAAATGCTTATTCAATACGTCCAACAGACCATGAGCAAAACCCCACAACAAGAACAGGCTGGTGATCAATATAAACGGGACAAGATAAGACTTCCCTCCGGGAGCGGAAAACAAAGTTTTCTGATTATTCTTTTTCATGCTTGCTATTTATTACGAGTCGGCAAAGATACTCTTTTTTTCAGATAATACCCTCCTCCCATATAAGAGACCGTATAAGCCGAATCCGGCGAACTGCGGTAGACAGAAATTTCGCCGAACACATACAGAGCCGAATCCAGATCCAGCCGGAGAATATCCGGATATAAATCATCCGGGATCGAATCGGACGGAGCCAACCCAACCTTCTCCATCTGGCGGAAAAGCAAAGAATCTCTTTCTGCTTCAAAAAGAATTAGTGAGTTTTTATCGCATAAATAGAAGGTGTCCATCTGTATCATGCTGTTTATCGGGCCTTCGTCATAGCGGCCGACAGCCTGGAGCGTTTCATATCCCGTAATATCCAAAGGTGAATAATCGGTAATGGTTACATATTCATAATAATTGCCCGGATTTGCCGGAATCGGATAATTGTCGCGCTTTTCCTGCGAGATCCGTTCTATGTCCCTCGCTGTTATGCACGGTATATACGTGACAAAGGACAACAAAACGACGGCAAGCACAACCGCATACAAATAATGTGCGGTCCGTCGGAAAAAGAACAGCAGGACAGTCCCCGTCAGGATAGCGCCTACCACCACCAGATACACCCGCGCTTCCGTATATCCGTACTGGTTGATCCGGTAGAAAGTTCCCACCCAATACATGACCAACGCCGGAAGTACAGCCCAACCGGAATAGCGGTAAAACCAATCATAATATCTTCTCTCCAGGAACGGCTGGCAACTTTTCAGAATGAATGTAGCCGAAATAAAACTAACGACAATATAAGCAACCGCACCTTTGGGCAAGGACCACAAAACGGCCACTTTGACAAAATAGAGATACAAGATAACCGCATATATCAGCAAGGCCGGCGAAAGGACGTAATTCAGCAATACATCGAACAGTTTGTTCACGCCTTCCTCCTCCTCTTTCTCCCGGTTAAACAAAAGGAACAACAACGGCAATATCCCTGCAAATGCGATACTGGACGAATAGGCCATAAACCGCCGTTCCCCATATTGCCATATCTCAAAAATATACTGGATCGAATAATAGATGGAGATAGAAAGCAGCCAGGCAATCCCGGCCAGCAATCCGGCAGAAAGCATCGCCCGAAGGTAACAAAGCCCTTTCCTGACAAACCTATCGTTATCCCGTCTCCAGTCGCACACCAGATACAGCAGTTGCACTACTACGAGCGTCACCCAATAGAAAACAGACCAGAGATCTTTCTCCTTCCAGAAAAACGGAATAAAGAACAACACAGACAGATAATAGGCAAAACGCCAGCGCGATCCTTCCGTCATCGAATTCAATGTACAGGTAATCAGGAATAAGACCGGGAAGTAATAAACGACAACAGCCAGTCTTGCCCAAGATGTTTCATACAGCGCGCAACCGAAACAGCAAAATAAAACAGACAGAACTACCTCTGCCGGATTGTGCTGCACTGCTATCTGTAAACGTTTGAGAAGAGCCTCTATTTTCTTTTTCATACCTTCAATATTTATAATTAGGCCATAAAGATAAGCGTTATTGCTTTTCTGCCACTATTTACATGCCAAAATGGTTCCTTTTCTGCCAAATTTTCCTACAGACACTCTCCATTAACAATCCCATTTTCAAACACATATATCCATACGAGTAAGCCTGTTTACCTAAAATCATGGCCTCCGGAAAGGATTTTCAACTTCGTTTATCATCCTTTATTCATATTAACGCCGGACATATTGTTCTGGCATGTCTTTTGAAGTTGATATAGTGCTTTCGGGTTAGAAGAAACGAGAGCGGAAAAGAATATAAATGTTTAACTAAATAATTGGAGGACTGTATTATGACACCGATGAGAAGAAGTCAAAATTGGTTACCGTATGTATTCAATGATTTATTTGACAACGACTGGATGATTAAAGCGAACTCTACAGCTCCCGCCATCAACGTGATTGAATCGGAAAAGGACTATCGGGTAGAAGTTGCTGCTCCTGGTATGACAAAAGACGATTTCAACATCCGCATCGACGAGAACGACAATCTGGTCGTATCGATGGAGAAAAAAGAAGAAAAGAATGAAGACAAAAAAGAAGGACGCTATCTGAGACGCGAATTCTCCTATAGCAAATTCCAGCAGACAATGGTTCTTCCCGAAAACGCAGAGAAAGAAAAGATCGAAGCAAAAGTCGAGAATGGCGTGTTGAACATCATCATCCCGAAAATGAGCGAGGAAGCAGCCAAGAAAGCTGAAAAGATTATCGAAATCAAATAATCTGTTGTCTCATATAAACTAAAGGCTCTAATGGTTTGTTTTATTGGAAAAATATTATCCGGTTAAAGCAAACCATTATCTTTTTATCTATATCTTTGCCTATATAAACATTGTATCGTATTATAAATCTAATTGAAAGAAAGGAAATAAAATTATGATTTTAAGCAAGAAATTATCCGAAGCATTTAACGCACAAGTTAATGCAGAAATGTGGTCATCCAACTTGTATCTGTCCATGTCCGTGCACTTCCAGAAACTGGGATTAAACGGTTTCGCCCACTGGATGAAAAAGCAAGCAGAAGAAGAAATGGGGCATGCCCACAAAATGATCGACTTCACTATCGACCGCGGTGGTGATATCACAATCGGGCAGATCAATGTCGTTCCTACTGCATGGGGCAGCGTCACAGAATTATTCGAACATGTTTACAAACACGAATGCTACGTTTCCGAACTGATCGACAAAATGGTCGATATCGCAGAAGAAGATAAAGACCATGCATCAAGAGACTTCCTCTTTGGGTTCGTTCGCGAGCAGGTTGAAGAAGAATCTACAGCTAAAGAAATCGTAGAACAGTTGAAGAATTATGGCGAATGCCATGTTGGTATCCTTGACCACAGATTGGGCAAAAGATAAAAACAATGGACAATTGATAATGGACAATTGACAATTAGTTGACACATTCTTATTAATTGTCAATTGCCCCAAGTATCGCTTTCCCCCACAGCTCTCCCAAAGCAGAAGCCCCTTTCCGGTTAGGATGTAGATAGAAAGTTCCTGCATTTCCCTTTTCGGGGAAGAGTTCGTTTTTATAATGCGTCTTGAAATAATCGAAACCATCCGTATCTCCCATAAAGACCTGTCCGGGAAAATGTTTGGAATAATCGAGAACCAACGCCTGTAATTCAGGATAATAACTTTGCAGACGATTCAATCCCTCTTCCAGGTATTTGGCTCCGTTGTATGTATTCGGGCTGTACCATACCGGCCGGTGTAATACGATCTTGCATTCCGGATAGAGTGCCAGCAACTTATCGATAATCGTTTTCATATTTTCATAATACTTGGCAGGCGAGGCCGGAGCTCCGTTCGGTCCTGTAATAGCGCTGTCGTTCGTCCCAAGCATAATAGAAAAGATCAAAGTCGCCCAAGTTTCATCTTTGAACTGGTCGGCGACCCGGACCACCTTCGGGAATAGCAAATCGGTTTGAGGCAGAAAATCAAAAGTCGTACTTCCACTTACCCCCTGGTTGGAATAGCGGACAGTTCCGACAGACGGCTGCCTGCGCAGATACAAAGCGGCCTTCACAGGGGGAGCCTCATGTCTCGGATTTTCCAACAAAGCGCCTTGCGTTATGCTGTTTCCGATAAATACTATATTCAGATTTTTCTTTTCCTCGCCCGTCATATAACAACAGATTGTCATACACAACAATAAACCTATAACTTTCCGGATATCCTTCATAATTCAATTTTTCTACTTTTCTGCGAATGTAGGAAAAAATTCATTCACTTCCGGATGTTCCGATAACCAAATTTTAGCTCCCTCTTCCTCGTACATCGGATAAGCCTCCACCAAATCCATCAATTCGCTCAATTGGTCATTATCGAGAGAAAAGTTCCGGAAAAAAGCGGCTGCATACGGATCTTTGTCAGAAAAGCCTTTGGTTGCCATAATCTGAATCTGTTCGGCATCGCCGTACTGTTTTTGCGGATCATCTAGAAATTTAAGGTCGTAGCGGGAGAACATCCAGTGGGGAGTCCAGCCGGTTACCACGATCCACTCTTTGTTCTCGATCGATTTCTGGAGAAATGCGACCATTGTCGCACCGCTCGAAGGTTTTAACGTCAGCTCGACCGGATATTCCCGGATGACACGCTCAGTCTCATTCATCAAGCCGGCCCCGACATCGATACCGATGATCTCGTTGCGGAACTTCTCTTTATGCTCATTCAATTCTTCTATGGAACGGATCGTGACATACGAAGGGACTACCAGCCCCATCCTGGCATTTTTATAGGCTACTCCTAACGCTTCCAAGTTATCGCCATATTTCCTTATATAATCGGCATGTGTAGCCGGAAGCCATGCATCCATAAAAACATCGACTTTACCGGCCGCCATCGAGACAAAGACCGGTGCAATATCCGCATTTCGCAGCATCACATCATACCCCTTGCTCTCAAGCATGACTTTCGCCAGATAGCTCATGGCTATGCCTTCCGACCAGTTTACATAACCGATCGAAACCTGTTTCCTGCCATTCGAGGAATCGCTGCAATCAGCGAACATCATCATGAAGGCTACAATAAGGGATAAATTTATAATGATAATCAATCTTCTCATAAATACTTTTCTTTTTATCTGTTTTACTTTCTACGCACAAAGCCCTGTGTAATACGATCCAAAACGATCGCTAGAATCACGACGGCTATGCCGCCTTCAAAACCAAGTCCGATTTTCATTTGTGTGATTCCTTTCAATACGATCTCACCTAATCCGCCAGCCGAGATCATGGCCGCAATCACAACCATAGAGAGAGCCATCATGATTGTCTGGTTCACTCCTGCCATAATGGTAGGTAAAGCCAACGGGAGCTGTACTTTAAAAAGAAGTTGTCCCGAAGTGGCCCCGAACGAACGGGTCGCCTCTACAATATCTTCCGGAACCTGACGGATTCCCAAGCCGGTAAGACGGACAACCGGAGGCATGGCAAATATCACGGTGGCAAAAGCACCCGGAACAGGTCCCAGTCCGAAAAACAGAACAGCCGGAATCAAATAGACAAAAGCGGGCATCGTCTGCATCAGATCCAAAACCGGACGGATCACCTTAGCCGCCTTATCGTTTCGCCCGGTCCAGATTCCTAGCGGGACACCGAACAGCAAGGCGATGATCGTCGACGACAAGACAAGCGCCACAGTCTGCATGGTCTGTACCCAAAACCCCATCCCCAAAATCAAAAGTAAACCGAGCAAGGTCAGGACAGCGGTTCCCTTTCCGGCTTTCCACCAAGCCAAAGCTGCTATTCCCGCAATCATCAGGTAGAACGGGACCCACATCAGTATTCCCTGGAAGCCGTCGATAAAGCCGCCTACGATGTGGTTGATTACATCAAAAAGGCCAGCAAAGTTTTCTGTCAGCCAATTAATGGCCATTTCTATATATTTTCCGATATTTATCATAAATCTATTGCGTTTTGAATGATTTCTTCTATTTCTTTCTGATCTTTTCCGGTCATCTCGATAATGATGGCTGAGGTCGATACGACACCTTTCAAACGGTTATTCTCATCGACCACCGGCAAAGCCTGCTGGACTTTCGGCAAGAGGGGCAACATATCTTCGACTGTCATACTCTCCAATACGGAAGGGACCTCTTTCATGACAATCGAACTGATATCCCGCACCCCTTCCTTACGCAACCGCAGCACATCTTTCAACCGTATTTCACCAAGGAACTGCTCGTCCGCACCGATCACGGGCAATGCATACAAACGTTTTTCCCTCATCTTGCGGATTATGGCCTCCGGACCATCTTTGCGGATACGGACAACGATCGGTTGAGTCAGCATGATGGAAGAGGCCGTAACGACACGCCCACGATCCACACTCTCGGTAAAACGGGTGACATAGTCGTTCGCCGGATCGGTCAATATCTCTTCGGGCGTCCCGACCTGTACGACTTCGCCATCCTTCATAATGGCAATACGGTCGCCTAATTTGATGGCCTCGTCCAGATCATGTGTGATAAAGACAATGGTACGTTTCATCTTCTCCTGCAAGTCCAGCAACTCGTCCTGCATCTGTTCGCGGATAAGCGGGTCAAGGGCAGAAAAAGCCTCGTCCATCAACAGGACTTCCGGGTCGTTCGCCAAAGCACGTGCCAGTCCGACGCGCTGCTGCATACCTCCGGAGAGTTCGTCCACACGCTGGTTCTCATATCCTTTCAATCCTACAACGGCTATGCTTTCATATGCTTTCTTTTCGCGCTCTTCTTTAGGCACTCCCTGCAATTCAAGCCCGAAAGCTATATTGCTCAATACAGTCCGGTGAGGCAACAGGCCAAAATGCTGGAATACCATCGCCATCTCCTTACGGCGTATTTGCAACAGTTCCTTATCCGACAGAGATGTGATGTACCTACCGCTCAGCCATATCTCTCCCATAGAGGGTTCGTTCAGCCGGTTAATACAACGCACCAACGTCGACTTACCACTACCGGAGAGCCCCATTATCACGAACATCTCTCCTTCCTTTATTTCCAGATTGGCATTACGGACAGCTATGGTACAGCCTGTTTCTTTTAAAATTTCCTGTTTGCTCTTACCTTGCTTAACCATCTTTTTCGCTTTGGCCTTCTCAGGTCCGAAAAGAATCGATAAGTCTTTTATTTCTATTTTCGTCATATTTTAAAAATTATATTTGGTCATGTTTAGAAGTAATTCCCAGGACCGGGCATGTGGTGTCTATTTAATAAACAGGGAAAAACGCGTTTAGTTTAAAAAAGACAATAAGTTCGGTCTTCACTCGTCTTTATTAGTATAATAAATCACTTATAATCAGACAATAAAATAACAAAATCAAAAGAATCAATCATTCATATTTTCGACCAAAAGGAAATGTCCGGAATCGCCTCGCATATGAAATACAAGGAGATTTCCGGACTAACAAGGAATAAATATGTTCTTTTTCGATGGTATTATCTTGTTCGGCTGTACTCGTACAGTATTTTCCCTTTTCCATTCATCAGATAAAAGGATAACTTACTATCTTCCATGCTGACTACAGTGAACCCGGCTTCCGGATTACAGAACTTCGTACCCTCGACAGTCTTTACCTTACGAGAAAGTGAACCGGATGTATTTACCAGATAGTCAACCTTGCTGTCAGCAGGCTGGATGTGCTGGAAGTTATGAATATGACCACAAAAATACATATCGACACCATACCTGTCCAACAGAGGCTCCAAACGTTTACGCATATCGGCACGTTCACTTTCCTCTTTCGGCGTATCGGCATAGACAGGATGATGGCCGATTACGATCTTCCATTTCTCAACAGAAGAGGCAAGCGTTTTTTCGATCCATTGAAGCTGCTCTTCCATATCCTGTCTGCCGGCATCGGGATATTTCTCCGTATCTTCACGGTATTTGTCAATCAGAGGCGAAGTATCTATAAATACCAACAAGGCTTTCTCATTTTCACCCGCCTCCACGACTTTTGAGTAATAACGGGAAGGGACGATCCAACGACGGCTTTTCTTGCCGTAATCCAATACCGCTTGCGTATTACCGCGATACTCATGGTTCCCGTTGACGGCAAACCACTCCAGCATCAGCTCAGGATGGCTGTAAACAAGCTCGTAGTTTGTCATCCACAACGGATCGTCGACGCTGGCTACTCCCTCGAAATGATGAGTATCCCCGGCCGTGACAATAAATTCGATGTCTATCTTTTCCGCCAGGTTTCCCATCAACTCGGCAATCGTCTTTTGTTCATAATAACCGTTCCGTCCCAAGTCGCTGACCAGATAAAAATTTTTGCTTTCTTCCGATACGGCCGGAACGTCGAATGCCTCCCCTGCTAAAGCAGGACCGGCAATATCCGTTTCCGAATTCGACGCATCTTTCTGCTTACCGGCAGAAGTGCAGCCCCCAAAAGCGGAGACTGCGAACAAAGCCGATAAGGTCTGTAAATAATTTCTTCTATTCATCATGTTCTTTTATTTTAAACCGAAAGCTCCGAATTGTGCTTTCACCGCCGGCGAATGGTAAATGACACCATTTACGGAAAGCCCGTTTGTCGAAAAGTAGGGAACCAAGTTGGCATCAGTTCCGCTATTAGCGCCTGCCAATACCGGAGAACCGGATTTGACATGGAAATCCCATCCTTCATCATATACATATTCGGTCAAAGCGACTTCGTTAACGGCAAAGTTTTCGAACAGCGGGTCCTTCAAATCATTTTCAGTAGCGATAATACTATGCACATCCACTACTCCGGAGTTGTAATTCTTATGTTCGTAGTTATAACCGGCCCATGCATAGGCGACACCGCTTTCCTCTTCATATACAATATCACTTTTCTGGCTGCCGGAAGCATAAAAATTATAATCGATCACAGACTGGTCGCTATAACCCTCTTCAGGGTCGTTCGGGTTCTTGAAGCTCGGGGTCATGGCACGGAACTTGCAATTTACCATCAAGTTGTTGAAAACATTCGCCAACACATTCTTTTCAGCATATACACAACCACCCTTCTCACCGTCGCGACGCCAACCGGCATTGACGATTGTATTATTGTAGGCCTGAACCTTAGCCTGGCCGCGCGTTTCGCTCTGGCCTGAACTGGACAGTTTCAATCCGTTAGTGTTCGGGCTGAACATGATATTACCGGCGACATCCACCGTACATCCGGCTTTTACATTGACAGCTTCCGCCCCGTCATATCCGTTGGCGGCAAACGTATTGCCAGCTATGATTGCCTGTCCGCCCATCAAATAAATACCGTCAGACCAGCCATTACGAAGAACAGAATTAGTGATGACATATTTCCCCTTGATATTGTTAGTCGTGATCTGCGGATAAGCGTCGTCACCGGCCGTATATACACCGTTGGCCGCAGCCGGAGAACCTTCCACCACCTGGCCACCCGTATATTCGATAACGGTATGGTCGATCAACATTTCCTCGCAACTGTTCGAAGCGACGATACCACCCCATAAGCCGGCAAACGTATTCTCTTTCGTGCGATTTTCCTCAGCTACGGAGAAAAGGACCGGATTTTCAGCTGTTCCCTTACAGTAAAGATTGCCGTCTACCGTAAATTCAACAGGGACATGGTTGGCTCCGACACCTTTGTCATCAAAGATAACCTGCACACCTTCCTCTATTGTCAGGGATTTACCGGCCGGTACTGTGATATGGCCTGATACCAATATGATGGTATTGGCTTTCCAAGTCCCCTCGACATCCCCCTCCACAGTCTCCGTATCTTCATTTCCACCCTGATTATTATCCGGATTAACAGGATCATCGTCACCACAAGCAGCCAAAGTCATGACCATCATGGCTGCACTCACTAATAATGCATTGAATTTCATAAAATAAATGCTTAATGTAAATATTAATATAATTGCTATGTTAAAGTTTATACCGGATGCCGAGCATAAATGACTGACCGTGCCATTCTTTCCGTTCGATCACATTCCCATTATGCCGGTCTGAATCCACACTCTCCGTATGCGGTCCTTTCTGAATGTAGCGCAAGAGCGGGATATCCAACAGGTTGGAGGCCTTGCCAAAGATACTGATGCCGTTCTTGAAACTTTTTTCTATCGAAGCATCCAGCTGGGTGTAGCCGTCCTCCCATATATCATCTTCATACCAGTTCGAAATGTCGCTCAGACGTTTTCCCGTATAGCTGGCAGACACCTGGCCCTCCCAGCCGTGTCTGGTCTCTTTGAAAAGCAGGGAGAGATTTGCCACATGGGCCGCCTGTCCGAACAGTGGACGGGACTGGCGCACCGACTTCACTTCCGATCCTTCCATGATACGCTTGTCTGTCGTGACCTTCGAATGTGTATAGGTATAGTTTGCCTTAATACCGAACCAGTTGAAGTATTTCATCACATCGACTTCCATCCCCAGATTCTTGGCGTCACCGAAGTTCATCGGTTTATAATAGGTATCCTGGCCTTCGTTCAACAACCCGTATTCGATCGGGTCCTGGATATTCTTATAGAACAGGCCGACCATAAACTGCTCGGAAGACTTTGGAAAAAATTCATAACGTAAATCGATATTGTCGGCAACCGTATGCTTCAAGTCCGGATTTCCCTTTTCCTTATAATCTTCATTAATGATGCTGTAAGGCACGATCTCGAAAAAGCTCGGACGATTGATGGCACGCGCATACGAGAAACGCAGGTTGGCATTTCGATGGATACCGTATTTGGCATGGAAACTCGGCAATACATCCGTATAGTCCTGGTTCCCTTCCGGATCAACATCACGGGGAAATTTCAGTACATATCCCTGATTCGTATGCTCGACACGCACCCCGGCGATCAATTCCCATTCCTTCAAGGTATACTTCACCATTCCATATCCGGCACCGATCTTTTCCGTTGCATCGTAATTCAGAGGATCCCCTATGTTGCCATAAGGACGGGGGACGAACTGTATCTCGTCAAAATTAAACCAGTCCTTATTGATATATTGCGGATTCTTGGAACCGGTAGCCGAGTTGAACGTATATTCATTAAAGAAACTGTCACGCTTCTTATCCCGGTACATACCTCCGGCCGAGAAATCCAGGACCGCCCCGCCATCCAATTTCAACTTATATGCCAGATCGACATATCCGGCTTTGTCCTTATCCGAGTTATGTTCCCAACGACGTTTGGCTGCATCCGTAGTAGACACGTGGGAACCCAACAGATATATTTCCGCATTATCGGGCGTTTCGCTGAATGCTTTGGACAAGACAGCCGACCAGTTCAACCGCAACGCTCCGCCAGACAGAAACAAATGTTCGCCTTTTAAGGTCGAATTGATGATATACTGGTGGTTCCAACGCATACGGACAGCCCGTTCCTTTTCATCTTCCCCATCGCGCACTTCGGCTTCGCTCATATCCATATAACCGTTATACCAAGTCAGCTTATGGTTGTCGTTCAAGGAGTAATCCAGTTTGGCATGCACACCGATACGTGTCTGTTCCGATGAATAATTACGGTATTCTATCCCATTATGGCTCGTTCCCGGTTGATAATAGAGCCGACTTTCCTTTCCCCGGCTGGTACTCAGAAAACTCCCCGCCAACATGACGCCCAATTTATCATCAAAAAAGCGGTCGCCATACGAAAGTCCGGCAGTCAGGTCCGGCAGCGGTTTCTTCCATTTCATCCGTAGGTTCGAAGTCGTAAAGTCTTCCATCGTCACTTTGTAATCTTCCGGTTTCCCCAACGCTTCGTAAGGAGATTTCTTTACGATACCGCCCCGGTTGAACGATTGGAAGTCACGACCGAAATACATCGCGTTATAACCGGTAGACAAGTTGGCCGTAAATTGGCGTTCGGAAGGAGCATCTTTCATGATCAGATTGACAGCGCCACCAATGCCGTCTCCCTCCATATTCGCCGTCAAGGATTTGGTCACCTCCAGACGGTCCAGCATCTCGGAGGGGAAGATATCCAGCGGCACAAAGCGGTTCTTATTATCGGGACTCGGAATCTTCACACCGTTCACCAACGTATAGTTATACCGTTTGTCCATACCCCGTAAAATGGCATACTGACCTTCTCCGCTACTGTTACGCTCGACCGTCACGCCGGACATACGCTGGATCACATTGGCAACCGTAATATCCGGTGACAGCTCGATCGCTTTCGCACTCATGACGTTGACCACATTCATCGCCTGCTTCTCAATCCCGCGGGCACCGGCTTCGGTACGTCCCGGATTGGTGGCTATGATCGTGACACCTTCCAGGTTCATGGCCGAAGGCTTCATGTTAAACAGTACATCCCGGCCGGACAGCGTGTTTACGTTCTGTTCCTGTGTCTCATAGCTGATATAACTGCAAACCAACGTGATGTTTTTTCCTTCCGGCACATCTTTCAGGACGAATGTCCCGTCCAGCCCGGCTGTCGTTCCCATCGCCGGATTTTCTTTCACATACACAGCAGCACCGATCAGTTCTTCGCCGGTCTGCGCATCCTTAACCCAACCTTTAACTGTCGCAGCGGTCAGATAAGCAGCCGGAGTCAAAGTCAGAAATAAAACGAGTAGTAATTGCTTCATTATTTGTTTTTCTTTTCCGCCGCAAAAGTAGAAGGTGCGGATAACAGCAACACTTCATTCTTTTTACAATTACGTTACAGGCAGAAAACAGAAGGAACAAAAAAGCTACATATTTAAACGATATCGACCGGTTAATCTACAAAAAGTCTTATATTTGCGAGTAAGAATTACACATAATAACACATACTAATATGAAAACAAAGATTTCACTTTTACTTCTTGCCATTCTATGCAACATCTCCGTATTTGCCCAGAGTGACTTCGACAAATATTTCGAAAAGAAAAGTCTCCGGGTGGATTTTGCCTTGAGCGGTAATCTAAAGTCACAATCGGCTGCTATCCAGGGGTTGCGTGAAGAACCGGTATGGGGAGGTCCGGTCAAGAACCTGATCGATAAGTTCAATTACGGAGGTTATTATATTAATGTCTATGACAAAGCTACGAATAAGCTGATTTACTCACGCGGCTTCAATACGTTGTTCGAAGAATGGCGCTCGACAGAACAGGCCAAGACAGAAACACAATCGTGGACAAACAGCGCTTCCGTTCCTTTCCCGAAAGTACCTGTCTATGTCGAGATCACGGCACGCGACAAGGCCGACATGCAATTCCATCCGTTGCTGAAACAAGAGGTCGATCCCAAAAGTATCTTCATCGACCAGGGAAAACTGAAAGCCAATAAAGTGCATCAGATACAGAAAAGCGGCGATTCGACAGAAAAAGTGGACCTTGTTTTTATTGCTGAAGGATACACGGCGGATGAACAGGAGAAATTCGTAGCAGATGCAAACAGGTTTACAGAAGCCTTGTTCGCGACTCCTCCTTTCACGACACGTCGAAACGACTTCAACGTATGGGCTGTCTGCCTGGTATCGGAAGAATCGGGCACGGATGTTTCGGGTAAAGGTATCTTCAAGAACACAGCCCTCAATTCCGGTTATTATACATTCGGGGTAGACCGTTATCTGACAACACCGGATATGAAATCGATCCGCGATGCCGTCTGGAACGTACCATGTGATGCAATATTCCTGCTGATAAACACAGATATGTACGGCGGTGGCGGCATGTACAACTTCTATGCCTGCGGGACAGCCGACAACCCACGGACACCTGTCGTCTTTACACATGAGTTCGGACATAGCTTCGCCGGCCTGGCAGACGAATATTTTTCTTCGGAAGTCGCCTACCAGGATTTCTATAACCTGAAATACGAACCGTGGGAACCGAATATCACAACTTTAGTCGATTTCGGCAGCAAATGGAAAGACTTATTGCCCGCAGACACTCCTATTCCTACCCCACTCGATGCCGGACATAAGGACAAAGCCGGCGTGTTCGAAGGAGGCGGTTACCTGTCGAAAGGCATTTATCGCCCGATGGATCACTGTATGATGCGCGACTACGCCCCATTCTGCCCGGCTTGCTCACGAGCCATTCTTCAGATGGTCGATTTCTTGACAGACAAGTAATAAAATCTATAGGCGCCCAGCAAACCGTAACCCATAGCTTTAGCCTCTGTAAAGCTATGGGTTACGGATGCCAAAGCATAGCTTTATGGTGGTCTTTTCTCGTGTCGAATGTCTTTTCGAACGGGAGTGTTGAAAAACGCCATGATTGATTATCTGTCATCTTTCACCGAGGAGACGAAATGTCTGCTACGGGAAAATTCATTATAAGATATAATTATTTTAACCGTACCGCTTCCCCATATTTGCTAATATCGATCAATTTATAAGTATCTACCTTGATTTTACCGCGAATGAGTTCGGGAATATTGAAAGAGAAGAGAGAACGTTCATAATAGTCCGTCTCTTTCTGAGGCAACAGGAAAGGTTTGCCGGGAACACCATTTGCACCCAGATAACAAATGTAAGGCCGTGTATACAGCCCGTCATCCCGACGACTGCTGAAAACGAACCACCGGCTGTTGCTGCTCCAGGAATGATAGCTTTCGACATCGTTGCTGTTCACTTGGAGAAGGGAATCTGTTTTACCTGTCAACATGTCCAATAGTCGCAAATCCGCATCCTTGTGCCAGATCGAGAAGTTGCCATAATCCGAAACCGTGTACATCAGAAAACGGCCATCGGGAGATACTCTCGGCAGCTTCGCGCTCCGTCCTTCCTCATTAGCGTTGTAAAGCGTATCTATCGTCTGGCCGAAACTCCGTTTTTCCGGATCGAAAGCTATGCTTTGCAGGTTGTAGCGGATTTCCCGATATGACTCAGGCATCCGGCACGCCGGTGCGGAACAGAAATACAACCGTCTGCCATCCGAAGAGAATGCCGGAAAAGTCTCCATATTCTCCTCCGAAGATAAATGGGGAGCTGTTACGATTTCATGTTTCTCCACATCATAGACCACGACATCCGATCGATTGTCGAACACTTCCACCCGGTTCGCATCCGAAAGGTGAAAATCCTGTTTCGTATCATTCGTCGAGAATGCAACATATCGCCCGGACGGATGCCAGGCGGGATAGACCAAAGCGGAAATAGTCCGTTCGGTCTTCGTATCCAGCTTCTCGATATCACCATCCGTCAGTATGTAGGTCCCGGCATGTAGCGCACGTTGGTGGAAAAGCATCCGATCCGGATTCTGCATACAGAAGGAATGGCAGTTCATACAATTATTATTCGTCTGCTTATTGTCGAGAAAGGTTTCTTCCGTAAAATCCTCCAGGCAACGCTGGTAAATCCCCATCCTGTTCCACATCCGGTAGCCTGGTGCGATACGGCGATAGACCAAATAGGGATCGATTTTATCTTTGATTACTTGAATGGAAAAAGGAGGATATCGAAACCATCTGTCATCTTTGCATATATAGATCCCGACCGTAAGGTTCCCTCCAACCGATGCGTCCAACAGCCGGCGCCACTTCTTCTCCGGGATTTGGAAAGAACCGTTATCCGAATCCACCCGTATTTGCTGATCTTTGCCGGAGAATAAGGCGATTGCTTCGCAAGGTTCTTTCAGTTTGAAGTTCAGCGGAGCGATATTACAAGGGACTGCGACCCCTTTATAATCGGGAAAGATTTCTATTTCACCTTCCGTTTCCTCCGCATCGGGCAATCCACCATTGCAAGAGAAAAAGAAAACCGTACAAAGCCACAACAGAGAATATAAATACTTCATAGACTATCCATTCAAATTCTTACAATAATAATAAAACCAAAAAGTGTCTCCATATTGCCGGTAAAGCCAAGGCAGCCCGTCTGCGCCATTTTTGATCTTCAGAATATCTTTCTGGAATTGTTTATAGCGTTGCACTATCTCAGGCCGGATGGAAACCCAGTCAAGGACAGAAAGGTCCTCAGTCGCCAAAACCAATGCCGCCTCCTGAAAATGAACAGGAAGGGACTGTCCCGGCAAAAATCTACCGGCATGGGACAGGAATATCTTGAACTTCTCCATTTCCTTCGCCAGCAGATAGGAACAACCTAAATATTCCCATGCAACCCGGTTTACGCCTGGTTCCGAAAGATGTCCAACCCAAAGGCTGTCGATGCCGGTCAGGCAAAGCAAATTGTCCGGCTGGAAGGCCGGTATTGTCTTCGCGGCAAGCTCTCCATCCTGCCCGATCCTTTCGGGATGACGAACATAGCCGGTATATTTTTCCGCCCAACGCCGATATCCCGGCAACCGGCCGAGTATACCCAGATACTTATCCGCCAAAGCAAAATCTCTCCGTATCAAGCTAATCTTCACCAATCGTTGAAGCATACGAGGGCTTCCTCCCCGCTTGGCAAGTGTCAGGCCTTCCATCGCATATCCTTCCGAAAGGCTGATATCCCCGATCATATAATGGATATCACTCAACAGGCAACTCATATAATAAGTCCGGTCCCAGGAAGCCAGAAGGCTTTGCGGCCCTTTCTGGTCATAATGGAACAACCGGTCGCCCAAAGCGCCCTTTTGAGCCAATGCCATATTCAAATAGTTAAGGCTGACATAATCCGTCACCTCCTTCTCCGGATGTTCGCGGATAATCGTGTCCCAGTCATTCCTTTGCTCCCAAACGGACAACTCGTTCATCCGGTTGTTCCGGACTTCATACGGTCCGGGCAGACAAAATGCGGAAAAGCAAAACAGGACGACCAACAAGCTTCCCGCAACAAATACTTTCACCGAACGCTTTCCTTTGGGAAGAACCTTCATCGTATAAGCCGTTGCAAACAGAATCAGAAGCAAGATGACAAAACGGATCCAGATAAAATAGACATAAGAATCCGGCTGCAACTGAGACTCCTGATACCTTTCCGAATAAATCCCGTCTGTCAACGGAATACCGATAGCCAAACGAATACCGATATAAGCCAACAACACCCCAGCCAAAAACACAAAACCACGACCAGACCGTAAAGTGCCGCCAACTGGCCAGTCAAACCATAGACGAGAAACACACTCACCACACCATAAAACAACTGCACCTTCATTCTCCGTATACGGATAAAAACATAAGAGAATAGCAGAAGCAGGATCAGCCCGACCGTCCCGTCCAACACGTAAAAAGAGCTCGTATGGGCCTTCAGCAATCCTAAAACAGGAAACAGGGCAAGCAACAAATTATATCCGCGCGGTGCGATTTCCTGCAAAAGCAGATAACACAAGAAACCGGCCACACACAAGAAAATACTGTTAACACACAAGACAAACAGGGAAGCAGTATAATATTGAACCAAAGCCTGCCCGACCACCGTACAAAAGCCACCGGGGACAGACAGCATATCCCGGATAACCACCCATTCGGGAATAAACAACTGCACCTCTTCCTGCCGTTGGAACGTGGAAGTCCCGAACGACCAAAAGAAAAACCAAAGTCCGATAAATACGAACAGCCAAAATACAAGCGTCCTCCCAGTCATAATCCCATCGTTTTCGTTAAAAGGAAATGAAATGAAACAAAAGAAGAGAGGAAGTCGCCTTTTGACGACTGTTCCTCTCTCCCCCGGTCTAAAGAGTAAAATTATACTTCGTAGTCTTTCACATTCTACTTACTGCCGTAACCAGGGTTCTGTTTCAGCAGGTTATTAGCACCGATCAGACTGTAGTGGATCGGGAAACGATTCAGGTTCGGATTGTTCGTCGCCTTATGATCCCACCAGTCTTCCGTCACATAGGCATCCCAACGGATCAAGTCCGTACGGCGGCGTCCTTCGGCCAAGAATTCCAATTGCCATTCGTCCAGCATACGGTATTTGTCCAGATTAGCAGCCGTTACCGGATCTGGATCCACTCCGTCTTCGAAATAACGCTTGCGGACTGTATTGATCAGATCGGCAGCCCCCTGTTTGTCACCGGCACGCATCTTGCATTCGGCCAGCATATAATAGATCTCGGCCAAACGGATCACAGGTACGTCCGGATCGCCTTTCCGCTTGAACTCTTCCTGAGTCGGACGCGGACTGCGTTTCGTCACACGTACCCCGGAGTTTTCTTCTGCCGTCGCAACCGTCGAAGGTAACGAAGCCACATCCGGATAAAGCGGATCTTTTCCTACCTTGGCAAAATGAGCGATCTGGTCGACAACCGTGATCACCTCTCCGGCATACTCGCGCGTACCCGTACAAACCCATTCCGGATTCAGCGGATTCACCAATTCGCCAACGATAAACATACCGCGATATTTGCCATTGCCTTCATATACATAAGGTTGCTTACGGATATCCTTATCATTGAACTTCGCGTACGCTCCACCCAGCTTATATGGATAACGCTTACCCGTAGGATCGAGACTCGGCACCAGTCCGAGAGCATTGTCCGAACCGGAACCTTCCAGTCCACCCAGGTAGTTCTTATAGTTGTAAGGAACCATCATACCCCAATACATGGCATCCGTCTCGGTCTTTGCATTCTGGCTGGGTACGGACCAGATCAGCTCAGGACAACGTTCGTTGTCAAATCCGAATATGTTCGTCCAATCCGTTTCCAATGCATACTGTCCGTACTTACCGTCGATAATGTCCTGGCAGATCTGGGCGGCTTCGGTAAACATCTCCTTGCCGATATAAGACTTGGCATTGAAATACAAACGAGCCTGCAAGGCTGCACCGGCTGCACGATGGATCGAACCGGTTTCCATCCCGCCCAGTTCTTCCTTGATCGGAAGATTCGGAACGGCTATTTTCAACAAGGAATCGATGAAGTTAAATGTCTCGACATCCGTCGAACGTCCTTTCACTTCGCTCTGGGTCGTCGTGTACAAAGGCACCCCTCCGAAGAAGTCCAAACCGTCCAAATAGAAGGAAGCCGCCAGCGTACGTTGCTGGTTCAACATGGATTCGCGCGTACCCTCTTCAAAGCCCAATGCATCGAAATCGACATTTTCCAAATCTTCCAATGCATCCCAAGCCAAAGCGACTCCCATCGCAAAGTTGGTCCAGCCCGTCTCGACACGCGTCATGTCTTCCGTATACTCATGATGATGGAATTTCTGATAGACGGCCCCGTCATACCAGTCGCTACCACGCGTAGGCAGACAGAACTCATCCGTCCCCAGTTCCTGCAACAACCAACGCGGACTGTCATGGGCAATGTACCAGCGCCAGTGAGTAAACGGCCGGTTGAAACGTTGCCATACGGCATCTTGTGAGCTATAAAAAGTCTCCGGAACCACCTGCGAATAAAAATCAGGTTCGACACTACAGGAAGTAGTGCACAGCAGGCAGATCACTCCGGATAAAAACAATTGGAATATATTTTTCTTTTTCATCTTACAATCTTGTATTAGAAGTTAAACTGCATACCTAATGTCCAAGTACGGACGACCGGATAAAAATCGCTCCAGAACTTTTCCGTTCCTTTATCCCAGCCCGTGATATCCACCTCCGGGTTCATGCCGCTATAGCCGGTGATCGTGCAAACGTTACCCACCGTACCATAAATACGAATCCGGTCGATCAGGTTGTTCGTGTACTTCTTCATCGGAAGCGTATAACCCAGCGTGATCGCATCGATTTTCAGGAATGTACCGTCTTCCAGGAAATAGTCGCAAATCTGCTTTTCGCCCTTGATGTGGTTGAACTTGCCGTAAGCGTCTTTCAAAACATTCAGGTTGCCCTGTCCCTGGATGCCGTAATACATATTGATCGTATTATACACGTCGAAATCGATCCAGCTACGCAGGTTGATGCCTAAATCGAAGTTCTTATAAGTCAAGGTATGGCTCCACCCGATAATCAGTTTCGGAGTATAGTTGCCTATATACTGTTTGTCGTTCTCCGTTTTCTGTGCAGCCGGGATCACCTCGCCATCCTTGTTATACAGCAAGAAACTGCCCTCGTCATCGAACCCTGCGAACTTCCACATATAGAAAGAACCGATTGTCGAACCGGCTTCCATACGGGCTGCATCGCCCGGAGTTCCCGGAGCCACGAAACCATTACCGTTATGATAGGAGTTGTCACCCTCCAACGTCAGGATCTTTCCGGTATTATGGCTCAGGTTCATGCTGGAAGACCAAGTGAAGTCTTTTGTACGAATAATGTCGCCACCGACTTCGAACTCCCAACCTTTACTTTCCATACTACCGATATTCTGCATCTGGCTGCCCTGCGTATAAGGTGGTTGCGGGACCTTCACACTGAACAGAAGGTTATCCACCTCACGCCGATAGTAGTCGAACTTACCATACAAGCGTCCTTCAAAGAAAGAGTAATCGACACCCAAGTTCCACTCCTTCTTTTCTTCCCATCCCAAATTAGGATTGACATTTTGCGATTTACCGTATGAGTACGCCCATGTTCCGTTCGGCATCATCCAGTTCGTGTCCGAGCCTAACATATTGGCCATATAAGTCGCACTAAAGTCATTATTACCGGTCACACCGTAACCGAAACGGATCTTCAAGTCGTCCAGCCAGTCAAAGTCTTTCATGAACTCTTCGTTCGAGATACGCCATCCTGCCGTTGCAGACCAGAAGTTCGCCCAACGGTTGTCGGCCGCAAACTTGGAAGAGCCCTCATGCCGGATAGATGCGGAAAGCATATATTTATCCTGGTAGGAATAATTGGCACGGGCAAAGAAAGAGAACAGACGTTCCGTAACCGATTTGCCGGAGCTCATGCCGGCCTTGCCATCCGTCAGGTAGCTGCCCTGGCCTATATCCCAGTACTTGATGCCATCGACCGAGAAATTATAGTTGTCCATACCGAAGTTTTCCCCGTTGACCTCAAAATAAGAATAACCGGCCGTTGCATTCAGATTATGTCCTCCTTTAAAGTCTTTTACATAGGAGAAATATCCTTCCGAAGTCAGGTTTTCCGTCTTGCTGAAAGCCAGGTGGGCATGCCCCTTACGCGAATTGTCAATTTCGCTTCGGTGTGTGCTGGGCCAATATTGGTGCAATTCCCATTGACGGTTTTCATACCCGACAACCTGCTGGTAATTCAAACCCGGAATAGGCTTGATATTCAACTTCAGGTTTACTTCCGGCTTGAACCATTTATCCAATCCGTAGTAATCTTCCAGCATGGCATCCGCAACGACGTTATAGTCCAACGATTCGTTGATCCATACGTTATAGCCTGTTTCGCTATCCGGATCGTACGGCGAGCGGGTCGGGTTGTTACGCATGGCTTGCTGGAAATTCGGATAGTGGTTGTTACGGGCAGCCTGGCGATAATCCACGGCCGGACGGACTTCCAGCCAATCATCGAACAACTTGAAAGATGCGTTCACACGTCCGCCATAATCCTGACGTTCGTCCTGCAACGCGATACCCTGGTTCTTTTCATAGAAGAAAGAAGTATAAACCTGTGCCTTTTCCGTACCCATTTCCAATGCAAGATGGTGTTTTTGGGAGAAGTTGCCCTTATTAATCAACTCATCCCACCAGTTTGTATCGGAACCGTAATCCGTACCGATATTATGTTCGGCATATTCACGGCCGGACAACATTTCGGGAGCATTGTAGTTTTGTTTTTTCGTAAACTCGTTGCTGTACGTGAGTCTCACTTTCCCGTTCGTATCCGAGCCGCTCTTGGTCGTAATCAGGATCACACCGGCGGCTGCACGTGTTCCGTAGATAGCACCGGCAGAAGCATCTTTCAACACATCGATAGACTTGATATCATCCTGCGTCAACGAACGGATATCGCCACCAGGAAAACCATCTATCACGATAAGAGGAGCCTTTCCTGAATTGATGGAAGTCATACCGCGAAGCTGGAATGTCGTACCGGAATTGGCACTTCCCAAGTTGTTCATCACCAAACCGCCGATCTTGCCTTGCAAGGACGCCGAGATATCCGCCCCGCTCACACCGACCATCAGGTCATCGGCCTTCAACGAGGTGATGGCGCTGGTCACCTGCTTCTTGTCCAAAGAACCATAGCCGATCACCACAACTTCTTCCAATGCTTTGGCATCTTCAACCAGCTTCACATGGATGGTTGCCTGGTTGCTGACCTTCACTTCCTGAGTTGTATAACCGATAAAGGAAATCACTAAAGTCGAGTTGTTGGGAACATTCTGCAAAACGACCTTTCCGTCCATATCCGAGATATTTCCGTTCGTAGTTCCTTTCACAACAACATTAGCTCCCGCTACCGGTCCCATTTCATCCTGAACCATAATCGTCACGGTCTTTCCTACTTGATCAGGCACTGCATTCTCTATCCGATCCGAGGTTAACAATTCAACATTCTCACCAGCCGCAAATACTCCTGTCGTCAGACAAAAGAGCAGTCCGCAAGTGACTTTCGATACTCGAGATATTGAACCTTTCCTTCTTAGAGGATGGCCACAATTCTGTTTTTGTTGCATTTTCTGTATTATTATAAAAAGGTTAATAATAAATCGATCTAAGCCTGAGGCTTATCACACTCTAAACAAGACTTAAAGTCTTTCTGTCAGTTTTCTCTATTCCTATCTCATAGGCCTATATATTTAAGTTGTCCATATAAACTATTTTTAATTAATACAGGCAGTTAAAATGACTATAGTCTTAATAGAACTACGGTATTTGTTTTCGGATTTTATGATATGGTTTGAATATTAACAGAAGCGGATATAGGTCTTACTTTTCATCCCCTCAAACGAAGTTTTTCAAATAAATAAGTATATCTGCAGTAGTACATTATAAGCAGTTTGAGAACTTTCCAATGTCTCTTCCTTTGAAACTTTTTGGAAATCAATCTTTTTATTTGGATATTTTTGTTTAATTTTACGCCCAACTGAATGGTATTGTTAAAACATATCCGAGGTAAGAGTTTGGTAATGTGTTTTTAATGAATTTTCAATTACAATACACGGTAGGTTTGTAAAAATACCGTAGTTCTATTAAGACTGTAGTTCTTTTCTTTCCAACAAGAAGTTTCCCCGATTGATTTTTTATAAAGGGATGAAAAGGCTTTTCTGTACTTCTGCCAGCACAAGTATTCTGATAAATCAAAATAACACCCCGTCTCTATCTTACCGGACATTTTATTACCGATCAAACAATTAGGCTGACACTTCAATATAGCAAGTCCGCCCTTACAGACTCTCCCGCAAGGTAAATCAAGCTACATTTGCATGTATTCCCTGCTCCATAGGCATATGTTCCAGGTTTCATAAGCATGTATTCGAGCATACATAGGCACATACAGACAGAAAGATAAGGACCTTTTACGACAAAAGTGCCGACCTTCATGCAAGAAAGTCGGCACTTTTATAAGATCCGGTCCCCTATTTTGAGAAAAAACATTGCCGGAAACGTTCTATTTTGTCTGGAAGCATCCGTCGGACGGACGGTTCCGGATAATCATTTTGCCTGCTATCCTCGACTATTTCTATCACGGCCGGCAGACATAAGCTGATCGGCATCCTTTCAGCAGACAAAAAGATTCATATGACTCCATTCCGGTGGCAGAACGGAAATCCTTATCTCCGCGAGAATACGATAAACACAGCCGTCCGATCCTTATCCCGGCTACAGCCAATAGAAACCGGAGCCTGTTTGACGTTTTGTCATTTTGACAAAGATCATTCCATCGGAACTTCCATCAAAAGTACGGTCGCATGTTTCAATACCTCTATGGCAATGCTGTCGGTGTCCCAGAAACCGGCGCCGTCACGTTTGGAAAGGACTGTGTTGGCAACCTCCACTTCGCCTTCGATCACGAACAGGTAAACGCCGTTCTTCTTGCCATGCAGTTTGTATTCCTTCACCAGTCCCGCATCCAACGTACCCATCGAGAACCAGGCATCCTGGTTGATGGAAGCCGGGGCGGAGCCGTCCGGCGCAATCATCACTCCCAACTCATTCTTCTTCAAAACGGGGCGGATATCATAGCTTTTATAATGAGGTGCTGTATTCTCCTCGCGCGGGAACACCCAGATCTGGAGGAAATCCAGCTGCTCTTCACCGCTATCATTGAACTCGCTATGGAAAATCCCCGTACCTGCACTCATCACTTGGATATCGCCCGGAGTAATCACTTCGCTGTTCCGGATACTGTCGCCGTGACGCAAATATCCTTTCAACGGAATAGAGATGACTTCCATATTCTTGTGTGGATGTGTATCGAACCCTTCCCCCGGAGCGACAGAGTCGTCATTCAGGACCCGAAGCATGCCAAAATGTACTCGCTTCGGGTTGTAGTAATTGGCAAAACCAAAAGTGTGATGGGTCTTCAGCCATCCATGATTTGCATACCCGCGAGTATTGGCTTTATCCACTACTGTTTTCATAAATAATCCTCCTTTGTTAATTTCATCCATATAACACTCCGGATTATGGAAAAGTTGCTGATACGGGCTGGCACCGATGTCCGGATATTCTTGGCTTCCCCATACACGAAAGAGAGAAAATAGGCAAAAACATAATTTTCTTTAGTCTCGACAATACATGATACAAGAGAATTGAGTACTTTTGTACCCTAATAAAATCATCCCGTAAATATAAACACTATGGCAGTTTACTTAAACGATGTATCAAGAACATTCGGCGAATACTTGCTTATTCCAGGTTTAACAACCAAACAATGTGTGCCAACCAACGTTTCGCTGAAAACTCCGCTTGTGAAACACAAAGTGGGCGAAAAGCCTGCGATCGAACTAAACATTCCTTTTGTTTCAGCGATCATGCAATCCGTGTCCGGTCCCAAGTTGGCCATCGAACTGGCCCGCAACGGAGGACTGTCTTTCATCTTCGGTTCACAACCTATCGACAGCCAAGCCGAAATGGTCCGGAAAGTAAAGAAGTTCAAAGCCGGTTTTGTAATCAGCGACTCCAATCTGACGCCTGAAAATACGTTGGCAGATGTAATCGCTCTGGTACAGCGCACCGAACACTCTACGATCGGTGTGACGGACGACGGTACTCCTAACGGTAAATTGCTGGGTATGGTGACCAGTCGCGACTATCGTGCCGAAAAGGATTCTCCCGACAAGAAGGTGAAAGAATTCATGACTCCGTTCTCCAAACTGATCGTCGGCGAACTGGGCATGACATTGAGTGAAGCCAACCAAATCATCTGGGATCACAAACTGAACACGTTGCCGATCATCGACAAGGAACAGAACTTGCAATATTTCGTCTTCCGCAAAGACTACGACAGCCACCGCGACAATCCGAAAGAGTTGTCCGGCAGCGATAAGAAACTGCTCGTAGGCGCGGGGATCAACACACGCGACTATATGGAACGTGTTCCTGCGCTGGTTGAAGCGGGTGTCGACGTATTGTGTATCGACTCGTCCGACGGCTATTCCGAATGGCAGCAGGCAACACTGCAATGGATCAAGAAAACGTATGGTGACAAAGTGCTGGTCGGTGCCGGAAATGTTGTCGATAAGGAAGGTTTCGACTACCTGGTCGAAGCCGGAGCCGATTTCATCAAGGTGGGTATCGGTGGCGGTTCCATCTGTATCACCCGTGAACAGAAAGGTATCGGCCGCGGACAGGCTACCGCATTGATCGACGTGGCACAGGCACGCGACGAATATATGAAAAAGACAGGTATCTATGTGCCCATTTGCAGCGACGGCGGTCTGGTGCATGACTATCACATGGTTCTTGCTTTGGCGATGGGTGCGGACTTCCTGATGATGGGACGTTATTTCGCCCGCTTCGACGAATCTCCGACGAAGAAGATGAAAATCGGTAACAATTTCGTAAAGGAATACTGGGGCGAAGGTTCGAACCGCGCCAAGAACTGGCAGCGTTACGACATGGGCGGCAGCGAAGCACTTAAGTTCGAAGAAGGTGTCGACAGCTATGTGCCATACGCTGGAAAGATGAAAGACAACCTCAACCTCACATTGGGCAAAATAATCGCCACGATGTGCAGCTGCGGAGCTATCACCATTCCCGATTTGCAGAAGAACGCCAAAATCACATTGGTTTCCTCAACCAGTATCGTGGAAGGCGGAGCGCATGACGTGATCTTGAAGGAACAGAACTAAGAGACAGACTATTCATAAAAAAAGAGTATCCGGGAAAGTCGGATACTCTTTTTTATTTAGGTTTACTTACAGATACAACTTACTTGAATATAGAGCTTAATACCTCCCCTGTCCAAGGTAAAGGTTTCTCCACATCAAACAAACGGAGGATCGTAGCTGCCGTATTCACAGTATTATTGGGTTCCGTGATCTTGAACCCTTTGCGTATTCCGGGACCGGTGATCCCCCAGGGAACAATCATCTCATTCGTGCTGACTCCGCCATGTCCGTATTCAATACCTCCGTGATCCGTCAGGAACATAAAATGAGTGTCTTTATACAAGCCGTCCCGTTTCATCTTTTCAAGAAATTTCCCGATCTCGACATCCGCTTCTTCAATAGACTTGATATATTCCGGAGACATCCATTTATGTTTATGCCCGGCATGATCGGTATGCACGGAATAAAGGAATACCAAAGTGGGATTACCTTCATTAGCCTTCAGAAAAGAAAATGCCTTTTCATAATTCGGGACATAAGCATCCTGTTCCAAATAGCTGACTTCATCCAAATACTTCTTGTTATACGGATAGAACAGATTTATCCAGTTATAATAAAAAGCCGTCTTCATCTGCGGAACTGCATCCTTAAGGATTTTAAATACCGATGGATAATAACCATCACTGTCCGTATGGATGGCAGGCAGCTTGAATTTGGATATTTCCCAACTGTTGTCAACAACTCCATGCTGTTCCGGACCACTTCCCGTCAAATGGCTTGTCCAATTGGGCAAAGTCACCGAAGGCATAACCACCCGCGTATCAAGCGAAAGGGAACCATCAGCCAGCAAGGCTTCCAAATTCGGAGTTCTTGCTTTCAGAAATCCTTCCACACAGATACCATCGAGAGATATCAGGACTACACGCTTGGCTTTCGCTTTGCCAACCCCATCCGTCATAGCAGCAGCAGAAACGGGAAGAGATGCCGAACCTAAAGCCAACGCACCTGCAAGCCCTTGCTTGAAAAATGTTCTTCTTGAATTTTTCATGATAATTTTATTATACGATTTTCCCCTGAAGCAAGTCTGAAATTCTTCAACCGCTTCTCTTTATCTCCAATAACCAACTTGTCCAACTGTAAAGAACCTTTCAGGACTTCGATCGTAGCAGTATCATCTGTAACGGTACAAGTACCCCAGGCATAACCGTTGCTCCAGAAATAACATCCCGGCCGGTCCGTGAAATGCATCCGTCGATCCACTCCTGAATATTGGAAATCGCTCAACGCGATTACTGCTGCCCAACTTGCCATCGAACGGGCATAGTGATGTCCGCACTCCGCCTCGCTGAACGGATTCCGCTTCGCCCCGTCATGACGGTCACGAATCGCACGGATGCAAGTCAAGGCCTCCTTTTCCATACTTTCGTATATCATGCCGACAGCGGCACAATATTCGAAACCGGTCATCACTTCGGCAAAGTAAGGGAAAGGGACTTCCAGTCGTCCTTTCGGCCAGGAGGCCATCAGCAGACCGGACTCATCTCCCATCACATACGAACGCATATTATTAAAGTAACGGCTGAAATCCTTCACATAATTATATTTCATGATACTTCCCAATGTCGTACGGATATGCTCCTTATCTCCCAGATATCCCAAACCGCATATATGGGCCATATACTGTCCGACCAACTGATCGACCAGGCAACCTTTTCCCAATTGAAACGGCGGAACCTTCACGTCCGGATTCCGCATATCCAGATATTCAAATGTTTCGGGATCGGTTATCTTATGTTCATAATATTCCCCGTTAAACAGATTGGCATCCATCCAGATGCTTCCCTGCCGGAACAAAGTATTGCATTTCTTGGCAAACGTCTTATCCTTCATGGCTAAAGCCATTTTCTCAGCCGCCTTTAAGGCTCCCATATACCAGAAGCCCATTTGAGGATTCGGACCGAAATAGTTCACATCCATCGTGTTATGCTGCGAACCTTCCATGATGCCGTCCTGATTGCCATCCCAACCTTTGTCGGTCCAGGCATAAGCAAGCACTTTCTTTACTTGCCCCCAATTCTTTTGCAGGAACTCATCGTCTCCCGACAACTGCCAATCCCGGTAAATCTTCATGACACATCCCATCTGGCCGTCCGCCGCAGCCGAATTACCTTTCGCTGCTTCCGATAAAGGCAAGGAAGCCCGGAAATTCATCAGCCCGTTTTCTTTCGTCGCATAGTTGAATTCCACATCACGCATCGTCTTTGCCAATTCACCGAAAAGAAACGGTGTCGCCACCTCGTAGTTCCAAACATGCGTGCAGCTGCCGGCACAAGAACCGAAACGATCCATCACGCCTTCCCATCCCATCAAATGTCCGCTAGGTAAACGAAAGACCGTTTGCGAACGCAATGTTGCCAGATTAAACAAAGCAGCCTCTTTGACAACATCAGGATAAGTCGATTTCAGGAAGGCATGCACAAAAGAGAGCGTCTGCCTTTCCATTTCCGGAATCTGAGGTACGATTGCCTCGGCCGCTTCCCAGGCATCCGGGAACCGAGTGCTGTAATAGTTCCCGACAATTGTTTCCGACCAAGCTTTCCGGTTCGGGAAATTCCAAGTCAGGTAGAAAGTAAACGTTTCCGTACTGCCAGGTCCCACTGTCTTCTTTACCGCCAGCGAAGCCATCGGGTCTTCATCCTCCTGTCTGTCCCGCTCCGTCAGTTCGCCATCAGCACTAAAATCATCCCAAAAGTTAAGAATACCATTATTCCAATTATCCGCCCGCGAAGAAGTCCGGTAGGTGACCCCTTCTACTGCCTGAGTGGTCAAGGCCACCGTTCCATAAGCCGGATCATTCTTATCTACCCCGTCCGAATATAGGTAGAGGCCTTGCAAGCCGTTCTTTTTACGAAACTGGTTTTTATTGTCTTTCGCGCCTGTCGGAATGTAATCTCCTTTCCAGTCAGTCCTGAACTTACTGCCGTCCTTCCCGATAAAATTGCGCATCGAACCACAAACGGCTACCTCCAAAGGACGGTCGGTCGTATTTGTCACCTCATAAGCCAACACGGCAATCGGCATGCCACTGGCATCTGCGTCTCCCGGTACCAACGGATTGAATCCTTTGACCGTCACTTTCACCGGCAATTGCCGGTCGGAAAGATGCACTTGTCCGAACGGATAAGCCGCCTCGAAAGTAGCATCGGCAAAACGCGGCATACCGTGATGGTTCACCGGCCGCCCCTCATAATGCAAATACTCCTGCGGATATAAAGGGCCTGCAAGCAGGGTAGTCATAGCCTCTCCCGTCTGCGGTTTTGCATAAATTGCAAAAAAAGGTGCATTATTGCCGGTCGTCACCGTACTATATTTCTTACCAGGGACATTCATAATCTCCCAATCCCGCAACTCTCCCCGGCCTCCCAAAGAGACCGTTCCAGTCCCGATTCCTCCCAAAGGCAATGCCACCTGGTAAAGATGTTCCCGGTCATATTGTTTCAAAACCGGCCATGTTTGCGGCTTCCATTCTTGGGAAAAGACGGCTCCGGAAACAAACATACAAATCGTTAACAGCTTTAATCTATTCATAACTCCAAAATTAGTTCAAGGCATACAATGCTCAAAGGGCTAATATACTTAAATATTATCCATTTCGGCCTTTTTTAACGGAAAAGATATCCGATATACCCATTATTACATCGGAGAGTTATAATCTTGAAAGGTTCAAAAGCTTGCCAAAGAGGATAAGCTATGTTAGCAAAACAAACAACAACCCTTATTGGGACGTTTTACTGTTTGGATTGAAACCCCAAGCAATCCGTGTCTGACATTTTTCTCTTTTATACCCAAATTAATAAGCAACCAGCAAAACGAGCACGGCAGGAAATCGAAAAACAAAATCCCTTTATGCTCAAAAAACAGAATAACCTGACATTGTGGAAAAGCTGAACTCCCGGAGAATTGCCTATAGTAAACGAATGTGTTTTGTTGTTAATGAAACAATGTTATACAATAACTCCCTTCCCAGATCAGGATAAGAAGGGAATTATAACCCGGATTTTGTATCAATTGCATTACGATGGCTAACCTTATGCATTAGCCATCGTAACTCATAGGGTTAGCACTTGTAAAGCGATGCCTTACTTTCTATACCTTATTTACCGGATGGCAGCCTGTCTACCACCATCGGACGAACAATATTTCCTCCTAACGAAACAATACTATCCTTGACAAACATATCTACGACAAACGAATTGCGAGGATGTATCTCAGACTCACTTTTGTGCGCATGGAAAACATAGCGCATCTTACCTTCCATATCAACAAAAGGAGCACCGTGACCGACGCCAACTAGCCCATCGCACTTATGCAACACGGGATTGCCTTCGTACTTTTTCCACGGGCCGAAAGGCGAATCCGATGTGGCAAAGCCTACCGCATAGTCCTGGCTTGTATAGCCGTTTGCCGAATAAATCAGATAATAGACGCCATTCTGTTTAAAGACGGAAGGACCTTCCACTACTTTGGGAAGAACCAATTCCCACGGTTCTTCGGCCTTGAAACATTGTGTCAATGTTTCTTCCTTGATCTCTTTCAGGTTCTCTTTCAGCTCTGCGCACCAGATGACATTGCCGTCGTTGAAACGAACGAAATATAGATAGGCTTTTCCGTCTTCGTCAAAAAAGACGGAAGTATCGATGCTCTTTTCCTCGCGGATCGGCTTATGCTCGTCCTGCTTGAACGGACCCAAAGGAGAATCTGCCGTAGCAACACAAATATGCTCTTCCGTCGAATAGAACATGTAGAACTTCTTATCTTTTTCAACATAATAGACTTCCGGCGCCCAGAACATCGATTCGCCGTACGAGTTCGCATGGCTAAGCGACAAAGCCGAGGCACGTTCCCAGTATTCGAGGTCTTTGGAGTAATAGACGTCAAAACCGGTTCCGACATTCGTCCCGTAAATATAGTAGAGGCTGTCATGTACCAAGATGTAAGGATCAGCCAGAGGGACCGTCTTGGACAAGACAGTTACCGGCTTTTCTTCTTCTACTTTTCCTTCTTCCTTTTTATCGGATTCGGAATCCGAACAACTCATGCAAAAACAAAGGGAGAACGAAAACAATAAAGTAATCCATTTCTTATTCATAAAATCATCAGTTTAATTATTTAATAACAGGACGAAACGCACCGTAAGAAGGCTCCAATTTATCAACGTAAGGCCAGCCGTCTTCATCCCACAAAATGCGGTCCAACAAAACTTGCCGTTGCGCATCCAAACGTTCCAGTTCAAAAGCATGGTAAAGCATCCACGTGTTCTTTTCGTCATCTTCGAGAAGGGTGGAATTGTGGCCGGTCCCAACAAAGCGGTCATTCTTATGCAGGATTACTTCATGCTTGTTATCCAACATTTGTCCTCCCTGTTTATCGACATACGGGCCGAAAAGGTCTTTCGAACGCGCCACAACTGTGGTGTAGGTGCTTTTCTGTCCTTCGCAACAAGAGCCGATAGAGCCGATGAGGTAGTAGTACCCGTCGCGTTTCCACAGGTTGATTCCTTCGTAAGCGTTGCCAGCGATCTGGCGCTTGGTGTCAAGTTTAGGCGTGATCATCACATCATCTGTCACATCCAGTTCCATGATATAAATTCCGAAGAAGCTCCCCCAAAGCATATAATACTTGCCGTCTTCCTCATAGAAATACTGGTCGATGGAGTTCTCTACATTCACTTCACGGCTGTCAAATACTTTGCCTTTCGGTGTGAACGGACCTTCGGGAGAATCGGAAACGGCATAACCAACGGTGCTAACCCAATGATTACCCCATTGCGCCAAAGAATAGAAAAGAACATATTTGCCTTTCACATAGCGAATCTCCGGGGCCCAAAGATGAGCACGTTCTTTGACATCCTTGTTGTCGGGCAAGAAGTCTGGACGAGTCTCATCAGTGAAGGCAGTTCCTATCTCTTCCCATTCCACCATATCTCTTGATCGAAAAATCGGCAAGTTACGGATATCTTCAGTCGCATATAAATAAAAATAACCATCTTTTGCTCGCATGGCAGTCGGATCAGGTGCAGCAATCCGTATCACCGGATTATGATAAGCTAGTTGTGAATCATCAACTTTCGGAATATCCTGCCCATCCGAATTTCCAGTATTACCATTTCCACTACAAGCAGTGCAATAAATAGCACAAGACAACAAGAAAAATTTTTTTACATTCTTCATTTTCTATCTATTTTTATGAAGAAGCTATTACAATAGTACATATCAAAAATATAAACTTTTGCAACAGCTTCTTCTTTACAAAATCATTACTTCCAACCCGGATTCTGTTCCATATTCGGGTTCATCTGCGTTTCGTTATACGGAATCGGATATAACCAATAATGGTCTCCCCCCCACGCATAATGATAAGTTGCCTGTCCCCAAACCTGTCGCAGACCGTTCACCACCTGTTTGCCGTTGTCGTCATATGTGGCAAACTTTTTGTCCTTCCAAGTCTTCCAACGAAGTTCGTCAAAGTAAATCAGGTCTTCACCAAGCAATTCCCAATACCGTTCGTTCCGGATACGTTCACGCATATCAGCTTGGCCCATCACGGTCGTTGGGACATTGGAGTTGAGCAATTGGGCACCGGCACGAGCACGTACCTGATTGACAACAGTAACCGCTTCGTCTATCTTGCCCTGTTCGTTCAATGCCTCAGCAAGGTTCAACAGAACATCAGCATACCGGATTTTCGGCATATCAATACCAGTACCTTTTTGGCTACCTTCACCGACTCCTTCCGTCACGAATTTACGGTTCAGATAATAAAACATCGCCTGCGTATCAGTACGCAAATCACTCGCTTCACGCGTAATCGTACCATCCGCATTTTGTGTTTCTATCCACTGGCTACGGAACGGATAGCGGTTTGTAAAGTAATTATCAGCACCTCCGTCACCTCCTAAATAGGTGGCATACGGCGTAATGACACTCATTTCTAAACGCGGATCACGCTGTTCGTAGGCCTTGCGAATACGAGCTTCATTGCCACTCGGCAGATAATAATCCATATTGGCCCCCTGCTCTTTCGCATTTGCGATTTCTGATTCCGTCAAGTTATCACGCAAGAAAAAGACACGGCGTTCATTGACCGTCAACTTATAATACTCGGGAATGATCTTCGCCCAGTCGAACTTGCTTCCATCCGCACACTCATAGGTATCAACGAAATCCGGATTGACCAAATAGTTATTCCACATGGAACCATAAGTACAACGATTACCAAATCCCCGGTTCTTAGAATTCCAATAACCATCCTCTTCGATGCACTGGACAGAGAAGATCATCTCATCACACTGCTCATTGACCTCCTTGAACAACATCTTATAGGCATTCGCACCGGAAGTAAACAGGCGATAACCACAATCACCGACCTTTTTGAAGTCAGCTTCAGCAGCCCCCCAGTTCTCCAACCACAGGTATATCTTGCCTCTGAGCGCATACGCTGCACCTTTCGTAATGTGACCATAATCATTGTCGCCGCTGTTGTATTTATCCGGCAAATTTGGCTCGTTGATGCAATCAGTCAAATCCTTAATCAACTCATTCCAGAGATCCGTCATAGAAAGACGGCTACCCTTCGCTTCTTCGATGTTCTTGATTGGCTCTGTATAATAAGGAACACCACCAAACAGCAAGTTCAATTCATAATACCAATAGCTACGGAGAAATTTGGCTTCAGCAATCAAACGTGCTTTCTTCGCTTCCGGAAGCCCTACCACATCCGGCATATTAGCAATCACATCATTGCAACGGATGATAAACTTATAGTTGTCATGCCAAATCCAACTCGGACCATCTCCTGATGTCGTCTGGTTGCCAAACAGCATACCAAAGTTACGCCAGTTCGCATCGCGATCCATCACTGCCGAAAAGCAATCGAACCACATATTATAGTTATCATTATACAAATGGTTCAATCCATTGTATAAGCCGGTAACAGTCTGTTCAGCCATCGTGGCATCTGCCCATACCTCTCCTTCACTCGGCTGGTTTTTCGGAGTCAAATCCATATCTACACAACCTGTAAAGAACAAACCTGACAAAATTGTTGCTGAAAAAAGTTTTGCCATGTCTTTTATAATTCCCAAATTATTCTTGTCCATACTTTTTTTCACAATTTAATTAGAATGTCACATTAACACCAACCGTATACTGGCGGATCGGCATATAACCGTCACCGGCCATACGTTCCGGATCGCTACCTTCGAACTTAGTGATTGTCAGTAAATTTTCGCCAGACAGATAAACTCGTGCATTCTGAATGAAGGCTACTTTCATCCATTCTTTCGGAAAGGTATAGCCTATCGTCAGGTTTTTCAGCTTTATGTAGTTACCATTCTTCAGATGCCAAGAACTGGTAGCACTTGCCTGACCGCTGTTCTGATAACCAACGAGACGTGGCGTTTCGGAATAAATGTTCGTACGCGGATCATTCGGATTTTCAGGATCGAAGAAATAGTGATCATAAGCAATGTCATATCCGAGACCATATCCGTGCGTAACACTGACGCTGTTTTGCGTTTGTTTGTAATAATCGATCTTGAATCCGGCTGCTCCCGCCCAGTTCATCGATAGGTCAAAGCCCTTCCATGTCATGCTTGCCTGCAAGCCGAAGTAGTATTTCGGTCTCCAAGAAACACTTTGAAAATCGCGATCGTCATCATTACCATAAATACCATCTCCGTTATAGTCAGCATAAATCATATCCCCATACCAAATCTTATCTTTGCCGATCGCTTGGTTTGGGTAAAACTTATAACCAGCATCAAACATCGCCTGCAACCATTTCATATCAGCCTCAGTACGGATCATTCCGTCTTTCGGTCCCCCATTAATATTCACTGTCCCATCACTATTGAAATAAGAACCGTTACCTTTGTATGGATTCATCATATAATATTCATTCATCTCGTGGCCTTCCACGATCAAGTTGGACGAACCGTTTGCTACCGTACCAACATTCTGATACCACACTTTATTGCCGTTGGCATCCGTACGCCATTCGCGGACCAACTCCCCTTTATATTTCGTCACTTTATTCTTATTATAAGTAAAGTTTCCTGAAACTGAGTAAGAGATATCTCCGACACGGTCATTCCAACCCAAAGTAATTTCAAGCCCTTTGTTGTTAACACCTGCCAGATTCTGGAGCGGAGAAGTAAATTGGTTCAGAGATTCCGGAAGCGTCGGGCGATATAAGATTCCATCCGTTTTTTTGTCATATACTTCGATCGTTCCGTTCAAACGGTTGTTCAAAACACCGAAATCAAGACCTATATTGGTAATAGCCGTTTCCTCCCATTCCAAAGCGTAGTTGGAGAAAGTAGTCATGGCTAAACCATTGGATTTATTGCTATTGAACGCATAGTTGTAGCCTGAACCGTAAAGTGCCTGCCACTCGTAATTACCAATGGAATTATTACCCAACTTCCCCCAAGATGCACGCAGCTTCAAATTACTCAACCAATCTATATCTTTCATAAATTCCTCTTCAGATATACGCCAACCGGCAGAGAAAGAAGGAAACAGACCCCAACGAGAATCGGGAGAAAAACGAGAAGAACCATCATAACGCATGTTCATTTCGAACAAGTAACGATTGTCAAATGCATAATTGATGCGACCGAACCAAGAACGAGAAGAATATTCGTATGAAGAACCCTTAATATAATAAGGATCCGTCATGGCATCAAAGTCTGTCAAATTGACACTTGACATACCTTCCTTACAAATATCCACTTCGTCTCCCCAGTTACGCGATTCTTCATAACCGATCAATGCACCCACATCGTGCTTTCCATAAGTATGCGCCCAACTCACCAGCATATTGGTTTTCCAGTACTTTTCACGTCTTTCCCAATCATACACCTTATAAGTAGCCATATCCGTAGAAGTCGGAGGCGTACTCAAAGTCATTGTACGGTTGAAACTGTACTGTTCTTTATAATCAGAAGGTTGCCATCTGTGATGGTTTGTAAACTGATCATAATAAAAGTTGGCTGTAAACTTGAAGTCTTTCAAGAACTTCACTTCTATATACGGGTTCACGAAATATTTGTTCTGCTTGTAGTAACCATACGAGTTACTCATATTCAGCAATGGGTTTCCTGCCTGCCCGTCTTCTTCGTTAGTTTCGATTCCACCATATTTGCCGTCATAATAAGGATAAACACCTGGGGTCACCTTCTGCATGTTCAATCCCCACATATCGCCCAGATTATTGCGATCCTGATCGGCGTTATACCCCCAAGCACGCATTCCTACAGTCAGGAAATCGGTTACTCTCGACTCGATGTCACTACGCAAATAATATTTCTTTACCCCCGACTCGATAACCAAACCTGGATTATTCAGGTAAGTACCCGAAATCGCATAGTTAGTACGCTTTTCCGCACCAGTCAAGCTGATAGTATGTTCCTGCATCCATTTCGGGTCATAAACGACATCATACCAATCCGTATTCGGATGCGTCACATAATTCGGTATGCCAGCGACATTCGTCGCGTTCGGGTTATTAGCTGCTTCACGCCACTCATTGATCGTCGACTGGGAGAACTTGGCCGCCTGGTTCGTGTTGAGATAACCTTCGTTGACAAACTCCATATAATCCGCATAATCCGTTACCTGACGAATCAGCTTGGCCGGAGTCTGGTAAGAAAACTTGCCCGAATAGGTCACATTGATTTTTCCATCCGAACCACGTTTCGTCGTAACCAAGATTACCCCATTAGCCCCTCTGTTACCGTAAATGGCACAAGAAGCGGCATCTTTCAAGATGGAGATCGAAGCCACATCATTTGGATTCACTTCATTGAGGCTCATCTCCATTCCGTCCACAAGGATCAGTGGGCCAGCATCGTTCATCGTACCCACACCACGGATCAAGATGGAAGAACCTTCGGCATTCGGCTGGCTACTAGTATTCATCACATTGACACCAGCCGCCATACCTGACAACGATGCGGCGATCGTGGTAACCGGACGGCTCAGCTTCTCATCCGTAAAATTTAGACTGGCTACAGATCCGGTCAAATTCACCTTCTTCTGAGCAGCATAACCGACAACAACAACTTCTTCAAGAGCTTGGGTGTCATCTTTCAATACGATTTCGAAAGCCCCTTTATTACCCACTACAATCTCTTGGGCCATGTAACCGATATAGGATACCGAAAGTTTAGAATCGGCAGAAACGCCTTCCAGCGTAAATTTCCCGTCCATATCGGTTATTGTTCCGTTGGTAGTGCCCTTTACCGAAACATTCGCTCCGACAACCGGTTCGCCATTAACATCGCGGACAACTCCGGTGACAATCTTTCCCTGCTGGTGAACGCCAGCCTCCTTGACAGTTATGATAATGTTTTTATTCGATATCGTATAACTACAATTCGGGAGAATTGTAGTCAGTATATCTGATATACTGAGATCCTCAGCATTCAATGTGACACGTTTGTCCACGTCTATTATTTCGTCATTATAAAAGAACGTAAACTCACTGCAATTTTCAATTTTCTTTAATACCTCTTTGACTGTTGAGTTTTTCATATTGAGGCTAATCCGGACAGTCTGAGAATAAGACTCTGTAGCATAAAGCCCACTTAACATGAAAGTTAACATAACGGTTAAAATAAATCATATTCTATATAGATTTTCAGTTAAACTTTATCGCCGAAACCAAATACCGGACGATAGATTAATTATTTTTTTCGACAGACGAATGCAACCCACATACACCTATCCTCTTTTTTCACAATAACATCATTTGTCTATTCCCATAAGCAATCTGTTTTTAAAGTTAAACATTTATTTTCGAGGAGTTATATATACTTTATTTTTCTTTATCTCATACCTAATCGGAGCAATCAGACTCATCGCCTCCATCACCTCTTCGATGCTCTCCTGCCGGATTGTGAAAGAAAGACGAGTGGCAGCGGCAAACTGCTTCGGGCATTCAATGTCCATATTATAGCGTCCCTCCATACTGATTAAGATATCAGCCAGACAGTCGTTGTCAAATACCAGGCGGTCTTTGATCCAATCGGTATATAAACCGGCTTTGGCTTCTTCGACAGAGGCGGTCTGATCCGACTTACGGTATCTAAACAGTTCATCCGGTTTCAAGTAAACCGGATCTTTCAAGGCTTTTCCCGATATCTTCACACTACCGTTCAGCAAAGCGGTCTTTACAAATTCACCGGAAGAATAGCTATCGAGATCGAAGCAGGTCCCCAAGACCTCTACATCTATCTCTCCCGCCTGTACGACAAAAGGCTTTTTCGCATCTTTCGCCACCTCGAAATATGCTTCTCCCTCCAAAGAGACCAACCGTCTGTCATCGGCAAATTGATTCGGATAAGTCAGTTTAGTTTCCGAATTCAGCCAAACCACCGATCCGTCAGGCAACGTGAACCGGCCTTTGCTTCCTTTTGCCGTAATCAGTTGGTTTTGCACGATGACATCAGGAGCGGAATGCTCCTTCCAACTGCCGATACCATAACCGATTCCCAGCAAAAGCAACAAGACGGCAGCAATCCGCGTCCAACGCAAAACCACCGATAATGTATTTCTCTTCGCAGGCAAGTTCCTCTCCATCCGTCCCTGCTCCAGCAAGATACGGTTTTTCAGTTTCCCCAAAGCGATATCGATCTCCAGCTCGTTTCCGGCAGCGACATTACAAGACAGCCACAGGTCACGAGTTGCAATAAAATCATCCCGATTATCATCCGATTGTTTCAGCCATCGAAGCAATAGCCTCTTCTCTTCCAGTTCAGCCGAGCCATCCAGATAACGGATTATGATTTCGTTGATATCGTGTGTTTCTTCTTTCATTACAGATTCATTTATTAGTAATACAAAAAAAGGTAGTTTTACCCTACCTTCATCCTACAAAGAATTAACGTTTCTTTTTATTCTCCGGCATGAAACTTTCGTTCCACCCTCTGGCTGTCTAAAGAGAAAGACAAGTGACAGCCAACACTAATAAAGGGAATAAGTCCCTTTGGATAAGATATTCTTTCAACCCGGAAAGAGCCTTGCTAATCTGCTTTTCAACCGCTTTGATACTAATATTCAGTTGTTCCGCAATCTCACGGTTCTTCAATCCATAGCTCCGGCTTAACATAAATATTTTATGGCATTGAGGGGGAAGCGTGTTTATATAAGACATGATTTCTTCTTCCAGTTCTTTCAATAACAAGCTCTGCTCGGAATTTTGCATATAAGAGGAAACGTACTGATCCAATATATCCGTCTCTCTCTCAGGTTTCAAAGGGTATACATCCTGTTGTTTCTTATCCAACGCATTCAGAGCATGCGTATATACGGCTTTGAAAAGATAAGACTTTACAGATTCATCCTCAAAACGGATACTTTCACGCCGCTTCCAAAGTTCATAAAAAACATCCTGAACAATATCTTCCGACAAATCCTTATCATTCACAAAACGGAAAGCATACGCCCGCAAAGGTTTGTAGAAACGCTTGAACAGTGTTTCCAAGGCTGCAAAATCCTGAACATATATCTCTCCTGACATGAATTTGTTGTTTTATAAAAAGCAAAAATACAGATATTTTTCATTTAATGCCGGCAGAAGGGGAATATTGATAACTATATAAGCAA
>NZ_MNQY01000130.1:63339-86420 GCF_001915675.1 Parabacteroides sp. merdae-related_45_40
TAATAATAAAAGGAAACAACATGACACCGATTGAATTAACAAAAACGGAATTTATACAGCGAGTAGGAAACTTCGAAGAAAGCCCCAAAGATTGGAAATACGTAGGCGACAAACCTTGTATCGTAGACTTTCATGCTCCCTGGTGCGGCTATTGCAAACGTCTGGAGCCGATACTCGATGAGTTTGCAAAAGAATACGACGGAAAACTCTACATCTATAAAGTCAATGTAGACAACGAAGAAGAACTGGAAGCTGCTTTCAAGATCCGGACGATCCCGACTTTGCTCCTCTGCCGCATGGACGGGAACAAAGAAATGATGCTCGGCACGATGGGTAAACCGGAACTTCGCAAAGTGATCGAAGGCATCTTATAATGTCTCTATCAAATATTAGAATACAGAAGGTATGAATCAGGAAAGCCAAGCGCTAATTCTGATTCATGCCTTCTACTTTTATACGGATCGAGCCTGGAGTCCGTTGGAAGCAGGAACAAAACAGATTCAGATCATTCGTCTTTTGCATGAACTCCTGTAATATCCGGCATTCCTCATCCGACCATGTTTCATAATGACGGGGATATTGTTTACGAACTCTCATTATCGACTCGGATACATCCGTTTTCTTGATTCCCAATTGCCGGATACGCTCTTTGAAACCGGCCAGATCTTCATCCGTACAGTTGTTTACCGGATCGGCATCAAAGAAACCCGGACAAATCTTATTCCCGACCTGTTCCTGTTTCGGTACAGAGACAGGAATAGGTTCGAAAAGAACGGATTCCGGTTCTATTGCATCTAACTCCTTCCTTAAGTTTGAAATATGCTTCGTTGCTTCTGGAGAAATCAGTTTCACGGAACATTCATGACGGGAATAACTCCCATTTCTACGTGCAGAAAGCCAGTTAAAGGAACCTTCCACCAATACCGAATCATCAATCGCAAGCGATTTATTATGAATGCCTTTCAACAGAATCAACTTAATACCGTTTTCGGTTAAAGCCTTCCGTCCGGCAACGGCCTCCTTCCTCAACGCACCGGTTTGTTTGTCACAATCTAAGCGGAAATCCGAATACACCACGACTTCCACACCCCGCTCTACCGCTTCCCGCATCAGGGGAATAAGATTATCATGTTCAATCGCCTGGATCGATATAAAAGGAGATACGATCAGCAACCTTTTTGTCGCATCTTTAAAGGCTTGCCGCAACAAACCGGTGTGTTCCTCCAATGTCGATAAACGTTCAGCCGGCTGGTAGCGGCAAAGCGGTTCCTTTTGCCGATAGATGAAATTGCCGGACACTTCGTTCGCAGGATCGTCAAACAACCATTTTGCCAAGTTACCGACAGGCGTATTTCGTTCGGGATGGAATATATTCATATTTCCGAACACCAGAAAATGATATTGCGCACGCGAAACAGCTACGTTGAGCATATTGTACTTCCCACCTTGCTCCATAAAATAAGAAGCATCACCGGGAGAATTGACCGATGAAAAAATCACGACCGGACACTGCGCTCCCTGCAAAGAGTGAACAGTGCCGATTGTCATACCGGCAAACGCTTCCGCCTCCGGCGACTGTTCCGCAAAGCTACGGATGATCTCTTCCTGCGCCTTAAATGGGGTGACTACAGCCACTATTTTACGGATCGGCTCCTTGTAAGCGCTTTCCAACTTATCTTTTTCCGTTTCCAGCCAAGAGACGATTGCTGCCGCTTCCGCTCTGTTCAAGACACTGCCCGTCGCCCCTTTTTCACTGACTCCGTTTACATGGACATACCCTTTAGGCGGCAAGTCTTTATACTTCACCTTGTTTCCTTTCTTCGGCAGCAAACGGCCGTGATACACATAGTCGTTACAATAAGCAATGATAGGATCGAGACAACGCCTGTGTTCGGTCAAGAAAGCGCCTCTTTCACCGGCGACTTCGAAACTGCAACTCTTCCGCGCCATCTTCATGATGCTTCCGGACGAAGACAAGAAACCGTTTTCATGCAGAAACGCATACCGATCATCGGACTCGGAGGATACTAAGCCAAAACGTTTCAGATTGATACCGGAATATTCGTCCGAGATGGACCATATCGGTTCGATCTGTTCCACGTCTCCCACTAAAATAGCTTGCTTGGCAAGGCTGAAAGACGGAATTGCCAGTTCGGGAGATACCTGCCCCGATTCATCCACAATCAGCAAATCGATCGCATCATAGAGCGGCGCATCCCACTCCCCATTGTCCGCACAAACCATGTATTTCGGCAAAGAATGGAAAGTCGAAATAAAAACAGGCATCACACAGGCCAAACGCTTCAACCGTTCGGTGTAATCCTCTCGGCCACGTGTCTCCCCCTCTTTATCGCATCCGGCCAAGCGGCGGATGAACTCGGCTTCCCGGTCATGGATGGCATACCAGAACAAAAGATAGCGGTAACTGATATCCAGCCGCACCGCCATATCTTCCGTATAAGGAAGGGCATTATATTCCGGATTGGCAACCAACTTGTCATAGCGAGCCTTAAAATCTTCCGTCTGCTCCCAGCCGCATATCACATCATCATAGCTTGGAAGTTTTTGAAATTTACGGAACAATTTACTCAGAAAACCTTTATCCGCCATCTCTTTTCCATATTGTTTGAGACTGGCAACATTCAAGCAGGTTCCAATCTCATCCCGCATCTTCCTCATTTGCCTGCGAAGGAAACGCTGGCATGCAACTTCATCCCGGCAAGATGTCTGAAAGAAACGATTGAAATGCTCCAGATAGAACCCGCGATATTCTTCCAACCGGGCAGGATCGTCATAATCATTCGGAAAGCCTTCACCTTTCGTATTGAGCATCATTTTGTACTGATCCTTTTGTTCGTCTTTGCCGGACAGATACAATCCCAACGTATCCAAACCTGGCAGCCAACGGAGAGTCAACAGGTTTGCAGGCTTATCGCCAGAAGGCTGTTCGATCTTGAAATCTTTCAGGATATTGGTAATCGCCTGGTTATTGGCGGAACTGGCTACGATGATATCCGGATCATCAGGATGCTCCAGTACGGCATGGACGATCCGGTTGGCAATCACCGTCTGTAAAAAGGTCGTCTTGCCTGTTCCCGGAGGTCCGTTAACGGCAAAGATATCGGAACTGTCCGGGTCCGTATACATGGCAAGCGTCTCACGCTGGGAGACGGACAGTGGAAACTCGCCGCTCATCTGTGCCCAATGGTCTTTATTGCAATAAACTTGCTGTCTATCCGGCACAGGCAGCAATGTTTCCAGTTTTTTACGGATCAGAAGTTCCAGTAACGGATGGGAAGATTTACTTTCCAATAGCTTGTCATACAAGTTGATGATCTTTTGTGCCATTCCTCGTCCGGGAGCTTTCACGACAATGATTTCAGGCTTGTCGGCATAATTCATTTCCCGGAAAGTCAAGCCGGTCGCATCTTGGAACAGTTTTTCGCAGGCACTCCAATATATCTTCCAGTCCGTCTCTTCGGTATCGAACTCGCTCAAGAGCCGGTCCACATTCGAAAGGGATGCAATAGTTCTGTCATTGCGCGCATTCGGAGACAAAAACTTACGGACAAAAACCGGAATACGTTCAGACTTGTTGTCGCAGACCTGGAAAGTGCCGTCCGGCAACAATGTCGCGGAAATCAGGAAGGGGTACTCCGGAGTATTCTGTCCGGAAGCCCACCCGTTTTCGTACTCAGGAAGAAAGACACAAGGAGCAATCTGTATTTTACGTTTCTCGTCATCCGTCTTTTGCTTCCCTTTCGGGAAAAGCAAGGGAATGTCTTTACGAAGTATAAATTCCGGAACCTTGTCACCTATCCGCAATGTAACCCGCGCTTCTTTCTTTAGCGACCTGCTCCTTCGTTCGGCATCCAGCAGGCAGTTTTTCCAGTATTTCAGTAGTTTTTTGTCCATTCGATCAGTAAGCCGTTTGTTGTCTCTTTCTATTTCTTTTCCCGGACGGTTATATGAAAACAACCTTGCTTGCGTTCGTGTTTGACATAGCAACGCTCTTCCCGTTTCAAATCGCGCAAAACCATTGCCAATACCATTTTCAACCGGTCTTTGTCGATATTCAGAGTATCGCTCTCGTCTACTTTGGTATAACGGGCCCAGGAGACATCAAAAGTCGTTCCGTAGCGGTGGGCCGAGTTTTGGGAGGAATTGGTATTTCTCTTTTTCAGGTTCTTGACATCATCGACCGTACGGGTGACACTGGTCACTTTGATTTTGTAGACCGAAGCATTCAGATTGCGTAAGGAATCCTGGAAATTATGTCCGATATCTTCCAGCAACTGTGCGGCAGAGGGGATCAGATAGGGGATGGAATGCGTCAGCTTTTCCACTTCATAATATTCGTTGGTTTCGATCTCTTCCATCTCCTTTTTTACTTTCTCCGCTTCTTCACGGTTCGATGCAGGTTGAATGCCGATACGTTTTGCTTCGGCCAGATGTACATCGTTCAGATCTTTGAAATCGCGGTTATAGCTTCCGTTATACCAGATACGTTTCAACTCTCCGCGTTCTTCCTTTTTTCCACAAGACGAACATATCACTGCCACCGAACAAGCAGCCACTATCAACCCGATACTACATATTATCTTTTTCATCATTTTTCTTTTAGCGGAAACAAAAGTAACCAAGATTCACTGATTTCAAAATATTTATGACTATTTTTGTGAATTCTGAATATAAACCAAAATAGTTAATTGTATGGACGCATTGGAATTAAAACTGTCACTTATCGAACAACTGAAAACGATCGACGATGTAAAACTGTTGACACAGATCAAAAATTTGATCAGCATAGCAACAGAAAAGAAAGAAACGCGCTATCCGGCACAGATGACGCTGGACGAATTAAAGGAAGTGTTGAAGAAATCGAGAGAAGAATCCAAAAAAGGATTAGGTATGACAACGGAAGAATTACGTAAACGATACCCACTATGCGAATAATAATAAAGTGGTTACCTCAAGCCATTACCTTACTTGACAACATCTACAGATTCTACAGTGAAAAAAGCCAGACCGCAGCTATCCGTTTATACAACAGACTATTGGATTCTGCAGAACCTTTACGCGTTTTTCCGCAAGCGGGCCCTATCGAACCGTTACTGAAAGGATATGATTGCGAATTTCGCTCCCTTGTCATCGAAAAACATTACAAGCTGATTTACACGGTTACCGACGAACTAATCGAAATCCATGCCGTTTGGGATTGCCGCCAGGAAGGATGGCACCTGCAAGAAATGTTCAAATAATCTTCGTGAAGAGACAACAAAATGCCCCACAATTTATCTTTACATGAAGAATATTACTAATTTTGTCTGCCTGAACGAGAGTGGTAGAAAACTCGCGACAAAGGCAAAACTAAAACAAATTGAATGATTGAACGAATTTATATTCTTGAGAGCGTAGACCCGGTTATATTCTACGGAGTAAACAATGTCAACATGCAGTTGATCAAGACATTGTTCCCCAAGCTACGCATTGTGGCAAGGGGAAATGTGATGAAAGTGATAGGAGACGAAGACGAATCGGAGCTCTTTCTCAAGAAAATTCGCGAGGTAGAAAAATATTGTGAGGAATTCAACTCGCTGAGCGAAGATGTCATACTGGACATCATCAAAGGCAAAGCCCCGGTAATCACCAAACAAGAGAACCTGATCATTCACGGAATGAACGGCAAACCGATCGTCGCCCGCACGGAAAACCAGCAACGCCTAGTCAAAGCATTCGAAGAAAACGACCTCGTCTTTGCCACGGGCCCTGCCGGAACAGGTAAGACATTCGTCGCCATAGCCCTCGCCGTTAAAGCACTTAAAAACAAAGAAATCCGCAAGATCATCCTAAGCCGTCCGGCAGTAGAGGCCGGTGAGAAATTAGGATTCCTCCCCGGCGAGATGAAGGACAAACTCGACCCGTACCTTCAACCTCTGTATGACGCCCTGCAAGACATGGTTCCCGGGGCCAAACTGAAGGAATACATGGAGAACAACGTGATCCAGATTGCCCCACTCGCTTTCATGCGCGGGCGGACGTTGAACGATGCGGTCATCATCCTCGACGAAGCGCAGAACACGACGACCCACCAGATCAAGATGTTTCTCACCCGCCTCGGAATGAATGCAAAAATGATCATTACCGGAGACGTGACACAGATCGACCTGCCGCCGACAGCAACCTCCGGTCTCGTACAGGCCATGCAAATCCTGAAAGGCGTAAAGGGAATCGGCAAAGTCGAATTCGAGAAAAAGGACATTGTCCGCCACAAACTCGTCCAACGTATCGTCGAAGCCTACGACAAATTCGACAGCAAGCATAGCAAAGGCGGTTCGAGAACCGTTTCCAAAGAACAACAAGAAGAAATAAAGAACAATATTAATAACAGTCAGGACGCCCGATAAGCGCCCCATAAAAACAAAGATATGAAGAAGGCATTAACAAAAACAGACTTCAATTTCCCAGGACAGAAGAGTGTCTATCATGGTAAAGTACGCGATGTGTACAACATCAACGACGATGTATTGGTGATGGTTGCAACAGACCGTATCTCGGCATTCGACGTAGTCCTGCCGGAAGGTATCCCTTACAAAGGACAGATGTTGAACCAGATCGCAGCCAAATTCCTGGATGCAACTACCGACATCTGCCCGAACTGGAAACTGGCTACTCCCGATCCGATGGTGACCGTAGGCGTGATGTGCCAGGGATTTCCTGTTGAAATGATCGTACGCGGCTACCTCTGCGGAAGTGCATGGCGTGCTTATAAGAGCGGCGTGCGTGAAATCTGCGGTGTAAAACTGCCGGAAGGCATGCGTGAAAACGAACGTTTCCCCGAACCGATCGTTACCCCGACGACAAAAGCCGAGATCGGCGAACACGACGCCGACATCTCCAAGGAAGAAATCCTGGCTAAAGGTCTGGCCACTCCCGAAGAATACGAACTGTTGGAAAAATACACGCTCGCCCTCTTCAAACGCGGTACGGAAATTGCTGCCGAACGCGGCTTGATCCTTGTCGACACAAAGTACGAATTCGGTAAACACAACGGCAAGATCTACCTGATGGACGAAATCCATACACCGGACTCTTCCCGCTATTTCTACAGCGAAGGCTACGAAGAACGTTTTGCCAAAGGCGAACCGCAGAAGCAACTCTCCAAAGAGTTTGTCCGCGAATGGCTGATGGAAAACGATTTCCAAGGCAAGGCTGGCCAGAAAGTTCCCGAAATGACTCCGGCTATCGTAGACGGTATCAGCGAACGCTACATCGAACTGTATGAACACATCACAGGCGAGAAGTTCGAAAAAGGCGATACGGACAATCTCCTTTCCCGTATCGAAAAGAACGTAACCGAATATCTCAACAAATAAGATAAACGGATATGGCGAAGTACGGTTCAGAACAGATTCTACCCTACAACAACGAGGAGCACAAAACGACACAAGTCAGGCGCATGTTTGACTCCATCGCCGGTACATACGATCAGCTGAACCATACGCTCTCGCTGGGTATCGACAAAATATGGCGCAGGAAAGGAATCGCTTTCCTGCGTCCTTTTTCTCCCGCCTCGATCCTCGATATCGCCACAGGTACGGGGGATCTGGCCATCTCCATGCACCGCCGCCTGAAAGCCGACCGCATCATCGGGGCCGACATCTCGGAGGGCATGATGGAAGTCGGACGGCAGAAAGTCGCTGAAGCGGGATTGTCGGACCACATCACGTTCGAATACCAGGACTGCACGGCACTGACCTATCCGGACAACTCGTTCGACGCCGTCACCGCCGCATTCGGAGTACGGAATTTCGAAAACATAGAACAAGGTATCACCGAGATGTACCGGGTTCTGAAGCCGGGGGGCCATCTGATGATCCTGGAACTGTCCTCACCGGTACATTTCCCGATGAAGCAACTCTACAACATCTATTCGAAAGTCGTGATCCCTACCGTCGGGCGCCTGCTATCAAAAGAGCATACAGCCTACAGTTACCTGCCGGCCTCCATCAAAGTCGTTCCACAAGGGAAGGTCATGACCGACCTGCTCAGCCGGGTAGGTTTCAGCGAAGCCCGTTCGCACACTTTCACCTTCGGCATTTGTTCGCTATACACGGGCAGCAAGGGCGGTTCGCAAACCACCACAACAGTATAAATCATCTTAAATTTACAGGTCATGCAAAAATATGGTTTAATAGGATATCCCCTCGGACACTCTTTTTCAAAGAACTACTTCAACCAGAAGTTCGAATCCGAGAACATTGATGCAACTTATCTGAACTTCGAGATCCCGAACATCAAAGATCTGAAGACTGTATTAAAAGATAACCCGGAATTGAACGGTCTGAATGTCACCATCCCCTACAAGGAACAAGTCATTCCCTACTTGGATGACCTGGACGAAGACGCTCGCTTGATCGGAGCCGTCAACGTCATCAAATTTACGAAAGGCCTCTTCGGCAAAAAACTGAAAGGCTACAACTCCGACATCATCGGCTTCAAGCGCTCCATCGAACCGCTCCTGAACGAAACACATCGCAAAGCCTTGATCCTGGGAACGGGTGGTGCGTCAAAAGCAGTCTTCCAAGGATTAAAACAATTGGGTGTCGGCGCCACGCTGGTTTCCCGTAAACCGAAAGAGCACTGCATCACCTATGAAGAAATCACTCCGAAGACAATGCAGCAGTACACCGTCATCATCAATACGACCCCGTTAGGCATGTACCCGAATATCAACGCATGTCCCGACATTCCTTACGACCTGCTCACCCCGGACCATCTGTTGTACGACCTTCTGTACAACCCGGATGAAACCCTCTTCATGAAGAAAGGGAAAGAAAAAGGAGCCGTCGTCAAGAACGGCCTTGAAATGCTCCTGCTACAAGCATTCGCTGCTTGGGAAATCTGGCAGAAATAAAGCATAGCTTTACGACTCCTAACCCATAGCTTTAGAAGGCATAACCCTATGGGTTAGGATATATATACCGATACTGAAAAAAACAATTCAACTCCGGGTTAATACGAAATCGGGGGTGACAAGGTAGTCCAACCGATAAACCGCCCCTTCTTCCGTACGGGTTTCATAGACGGTGAAACTCCCTTCTTCCGCATAGGGAAACGGACGGACATGCAGATGGTGAAGGAAGTCGACTTCTTCCTGCCCGATCATCTTGAAAAGCGTCTCTTTTGCACACCAATGAAGCAACAAGTGCTCCGTCTCGTGCTCTTTGTCGATACCCGCCTCTTCTTCCGGATTCATAAAGCGACTGCGTATCTTCGACACCCTTTCGGAACGGTATTCGATGTCGATACCGGCGGCAGGACGGTCCTGCAACAGAACGGCGGCATAACCTTTCGTATGGGAGATGCTGATATGCAAAGACGAGCCGGACAGGTAAGGCGCACCGTTCGGACGATAGGCTACACAGACCGGGCCGCCCGTAAGCTCCTGCAAAAGCACACGGCAGGCAAGCCATTCCCGGCGACGCTGCTCCGCACGGATCAGTTCCAACTGCGGCAGATATTCTTCCCTGTTCCGCAAAAGGGACAGAAGCACTTCGGAAGACTCCTCGATCTTCCAGATTCCCCACAACGGACCGGTATGTTTCATCAGGAGAGGCATTATTTCTTCCACTCAAAAGATTGGATCAGTTCTACGATATCCTGTTTCAGGTATCGGGTGACGGGAGCCAGCGAATCTGCATTCGGGATACAATCATAATACAAAGCTCCCCGGAAAAAGTGCGAGACACTGTCGGTCAACATAAATTGCAACGGTGAAGCGGATTCGCCATCCAGCATGAAAAGCGAACCATAAACCGAAGCCTCCGGATTGCTGTACGCCTGCATCTTGATCCGTTCCGGATATTTCGATTGCCGGACAACCAACGCGCGACACTCCTCCTCCGCCCTGCCCAGCGTAGCCGGAGTGATAGGGAAATAGCTGCAATAGAGCTTCACGTTCAACTGCGGATAAGAGAGATTGATCCACCCTGCCGGATTCCCGACCGGAGGCAACTCCACCTCTGCCCATCTGGAAAGCCGGAAAGTATAAGGTAAATCCCTTACCGGAAGTGCCTGGTAGGAAGGGGCAGGCGGTTCGATACGGAAATAGCCGCGCGGCTTCGGTGTATATTCCGTACAGGAAACACACAAGGCCAACAGCCCCCCACACACTATGCCGGTCGACATACGCATTACTCCTCTTGCCGCTCCTTTCCTTGGTCCGAAATGCGGTTGAACTTGACTTTCAGGATACGGCGGTTATCGATCTCCAGAACCTGGAAACGATAGTCGTCATATTCGATGATCTCGCGACGGCGAGGGAAGTCTCCTTTGATCTCCAACAGAAGGCCGGCAAGGGTTTCGACCTCTTCCGTCAGTTTGCCGAATTCGGTAGGATCGGCATCGATCACACGGAAAAAGTCGGTCAGCAATATCTTGGCTTCAAAAATAAGACTGCCGTCCGCCAGGCGGATGAACTGCTTTTCATCTTCGTCGTATTCATCGGAAATCTCTCCGACAATCTCTTCCAGGATATCCTCCATCGTCACGATACCGGAAGTACCGCCAAACTCGTCCACCACGATCGCCATATGGATCTTGCTGGTACGGAATTCCTCCAGGAGATCGTCGATCTTCTTCGTCTCAGGCACGAAATAGGCCGGACGGATCAAACTCTGCCAACGGAACGTGTCAGGCTTCTCCACATACGGCAAAAGGTCTTTGATATACAGGATTCCCTTGATGTTATCCTCCGAATCGGCATAAACCGGAATACGGGAATAACCGGATCGGATGATGAAATCGACCACGGTGCGGAAACTCGTCTTGATGTCGATATCCTCCATATCCAGGCGGGGCGTCATGATCTCGTCGGCAGTCTTGTTGTAGAACTTGATGATCTCCGAAAGCATCTCTTTCTCTTCCGGCATTTCGGTGGAAGTGAGTTCCAATGCTTTGGAAAGCTCGTCGACCGAAAGATCGTACTTCTTCTTGACTAACGCCTTGTTGATGACGCTGGTCGACGTGACCAATATGTTCGAAAGCGGCCGGCAGACACGCTCCACGACATTCAGTACAGGGGCCGAACTGCGCACGAACCGCAGCGAGTTTTTCTGTGCGTAAATCTTCGGCATGATCTCGCCGAACAACAAAAGGAGAAAGGTCAGGACGATCGTCTCCAGAATAAAGCCCAACATCGGGGCGGATGAGAAATTGACGATCGCGTTGATACCGTAGGTACAAAGCATGACGACAGCCACATTCACAAAGTTGTTGGCTATCAGGATAGCGGCGAGCAGGTACTCGGAACGGTCCAGCAAACGCTGGATTAATGGGTCTGAAGGTGCATTCTCTTCCCGGATGTCGTTGATATCACCCGGGGTTAACGAGAAAAATGCCACTTCGGAAGCCGACACGAAGCCGGAAACCAACAGCAGAAGAATTGCAAGGCTTAACGCTATTACAGGGCCTGCTGTGAGCGCCTGTATAGTAACCTGGTCGAATAAGCCCGATAAATAATAGTCTGAGTCCAAGGGGAACAGTATTAGTTAAACAATATCAGAACGGAAGGTCGTCCGCACTGTTGGAATCTAAAGATGTGTCCGGTTGTCCGGATGCGGGTTGCTGGTAGCCCGTCGCCTGCTGGTATCCGGTGGACGGCTGGGAGGTCTGAGGCTGTGCCGCCGTCATTCCTGTACCGGAAGCATTGTCGCGATTTCCCGTACCGGAACCTGTGCTGTAAAATTCGACACGGTCGGCATGGATTTCCGTCACATACCGCTTCACGCCGGACTGGTCGTCGTAACTACGCGTACGGATCTTGCCTTCCACATAGAGTCCGGAACCTTTCTTCACCCATTTTTCAACGAAGGAAACCAAATCACGGCGAACGACCACATTGTGCCATTCCGTACGTTCCGGAACAACCGTACCATTGGCCAACGTATAACCTCTCTCGGAAGTTGCAAGCGGGAAGTTGGCAACAGCAGCGCCACTATCGAAGTAACGTACTTCAGGATCGCGTCCGACGTTACCGATCAATATAACTTTATTCAATGACATAGCTCTATTCTTTTATTAGTCTACAAAGAAACACAAATTCAGTCATTCTGACAAGTTTCCTTCTAATTTCTCCAAATAAATATGTATCAGGCGAGGAACCGCATATTTCTCCACATCGTCCGTCGCCACAGGAAGGTAAGACTTCAGGGCATCGCCCTCCCGCTCTATCTCTATCCGGTAGAAAGCCGTATACAATATCTGATGGGACAGGACATGTTTCACCCCCTGCAAATCAGCCGAAACATTCAGCCGGCCCGCTCCTGCAAACAGCCGACGAAAAGCATCCGTCGTCTGCAACTCTGCAAAATCCATCGCCTTGTCCGTTTCGATAAGCGGAAACTCGTAGAGTCCTTCCCAAATGTCTTTCCCTTTCCGGCGGGACAGCCAGGTTTTTCCTTTATATATAATGTATAAATAATGAAAATACCGGTCACGCGTCCTGGTCTTTTTCTGTTTCACCGGATAGGTCTGCACATCGCCCGCCCCATAAGCAGCGCAGTGCCCTTTCAACGGACAAGCTTCGCAATCCGGATTTTGCGGCACGCATTGCAAGGCGCCCAATTCCATTATAGCCTGGTTGTGTTGCCCGGCATACCGCGGGTCCATCACCAAGCCGGCCAGTTCCGTAAAGGCTTTTTTCCCTTTGGGCGTATCGATCGGAGTATCTACCGCAAACAGGCGCGAAAGCACTCGGAAGACATTCCCGTCCACGACTGGATACGGCTGGTTCCATACAAAGGAAACGATGGCCGCCGCCGTATATTCTCCTATCCCTTTCAAAGAGATCACATCCTCATAGCGTTCAGGAAATATCCCACCGAAACGTTCCATAATATCTTTTGCCGCAGCATGCAGGTTACGGGCGCGACTATAATAACCAAGCCCCTGCCAATATTTCAACACCTCGTCTTCCTCCGCCGAAGCCAGCGAAGCCACATCCGGGAACCGTTCGGTAAAACGGAGAAAATAGTCCATCCCTTGCGCCACCCGTGTTTGTTGAAGGATTATCTCGGATATCCAGATGATATAAGGGTCGGAAGACTCCCTCCAGGGCAGCTCCCTTTTATGTATCCGATACCAGTCACGCAACAAACGGCTGGTTTCTAATTCGTTTTCTATCTGCGACATACGGTTCTTTTTTGCCTCTTCAAAACTTGCAACTAATTGATTACTGCAAACATACACAGTTCTAACGAATTGTAAGGAAACTTTTTTCTTAAAATTTGGCTGACAATTCTTTTTCCACTTAAATAAAAAGCTATATATTTGCATTCCAAAAAATTAATAGGTCCAAATCAATTATTTAATTAATTTATAGACATGACTAAAGCAGATATTGTTAGCGAAATTTCAAAAAGCACTGGCATTGACAAACAGACAGTGTTGAACAGCGTAGAATCTTTTATGGATATCGTAAAAAGTTCATTGTCTCAGGGCGAAAACGTATACCTGAGAGGTTTTGGAAGTTTCGTGATTAAAAAGAGAGCCCAGAAGACTGCTCGTAATATTTCAAAAAATACTACGATCATCATCCCGGAACATAACATTCCGTCATTCAAGCCGGCTAAGACTTTCTTGAACGAAGTAAAGTAATTTAGTTATTATAGTTTAATTTAAAATTTTAAAACAATGCCTAGCGGAAAGAAAAGAAAAAGACATAAGATGTCTACGCACAAGCGCAAAAAGAGACTAAAGAAGAATAGACATAAGAAGAAATAAGTCTATTTGAGTAACTCTGAAGAACAAACTTAATAAGAGACCTTTTAAGTTTGTTCTTTGCGTATTTAATAAGGTCTCACATTTTAAACACCTCTTTTTATAGTGATTAGTGAATTAGTAGTTGATGTACAACCCAAAGAGGTATCTATAGCCGTACTGGAGGATAAGAACCTTGTCGAGCTCCAAAAGGAAGCCCGTAACGTCTCTTTTGCCGTCGGCGATATATATCTGGGCAAGGTTAAGAAACTGATGCCGGGTTTGAACGCTGCTTTCATTGATGTAGGTTATAAAAAGGATGCATTTCTTCACTATCTGGACTTAGGTCCTAATTTCAACACCCAGCAGAAATTCCTCAAACAAGCATTAGGAGAACAAAAAGGAGATAAAAAAATCCCCACTATCTCTAAAATGCAGTTGCTTCCCGAAATCGAAAAAGACGGAAGCATCAGCAACGTGCTCAAAGTCGGACAGGAAGTGCTGGTGCAGATCGCCAAAGAGCCGATTTCAACAAAAGGTCCCAGGCTGACTTCCGAGCTTTCTTTTGCCGGAAGATACATCGTGCTGATACCGTTTGCCGATAAAGTATCGGTTTCCACAAAAATCAAATCGAGCGAAGAGCGTGCCCGTCTACGCCAACTCATCCAAAGTATCAAGCCGAAGAACTTCAGCGTAATCGTACGCACATCTTCGGAAGGGAAGCGCGTTGCCGAACTCGATCATGAATTGAAGACATTACTGAAACGTTGGGAAGAGAACATTCCTAAGATCACCAAAGTAAAAGCTCCTGCACTCATCTATGAAGAGACGGCAAGAGCAGTGGCTTTGTTGCGCGACATTTTCAACCCCTCTTTTCAGAACATTTATGTGAACGATGCGGACATCTATCACAACATCCGCGATTATGTCAGCCTGATTGCTCCCGGACGGGAAGAGATCGTGCAACGGTATACCGGCGAACTCCCCATCTTCGACAACTTTGCAATCACCAAACAGATCAAGTCTCTATTCGGACGCACCGTCACGTACAAAAGTGGAGCCTATTTGATTATCGAACACACGGAAGCCATGCACGTTATCGACGTAAACAGCGGGAACCGCTCCAAAGGCAGCGATGCCCAGGAAAAAACGGCTATCGACGTGAACACGGCAGCAGCAGACGAAATTGCCCGTCAATTACGCTTGCGCGATATGGGTGGTATTATCGTAGTCGACTTTATCGATATGGCCGAAGCTGCCAACCGGCAGAAACTGTTCGAACATATGACGAAAGCGATGGCTAATGACCGGGCAAAACATAATATTCTGCCACTGAGCAAATTCGGCCTGATGCAGATCACCCGCCAGCGTGTCCGTCCGGCAATGGATGTCGATACATCCGAAGCCTGTCCGACCTGTTTCGGCACAGGCACCATCAAACCCTCTATCCTGTTTACCGACAGCCTGGAAGGAAAGATCGACTGCTTGGTCAACAAACACAACGTGAAGAAATTCGCCCTGCACGTACATCCTTATGTTGCAGCATTTATCAAGAGCGGAAGATTCCCGCTCAGTTGGAAATGGAAACTGAAATACTCGATGGGTATTAAAGTGATCCCGAATCAAAGTCTGGGCTTCTTGGAGTATAAATTCATCGACTCCGACAAGAACGAACTGGACATGATGGAAGAGAAAGAAATCAAATAACATAAAAGTCCCCGGATCTCATAAAAGTTCGGGGACTTTTTTTAATGAAAGAAAATATCAATGAGACGTTTTTATATTTGGCTATGGCTGCTCATGCTGGTCTGCGGTAGCTGCACGAAAGAGAAACAAGAGTTGAGTGTATTGCACTTGAACATCTGGATGGAAGGAACAGTCGTCAAAAACGGCTTCGAGGCCGTTGCGGATGAAGTGGCCCGGATAGATCCGGATATCGTGATGTTCAGCGAAGCCAGCAACAAGGAAGGCGCGTTGTTCGTTCCCCGCATGCTGGACGCTTTGCGCGAAAGAGGGAAAATCTATTATGGACAAGGCAGTTCGCTGGATGTCGCACTGCTGTCCAAATACCCCATACTGGAACAAACGGAAAACATTCCGCATAAAGACCGGGTATTAAGGACCCGTTTGGATGTGAACGGCAAGCAGGTAGTAGCCTATACAGGGCATTTGGATTATACGCATTACGCCTGTTACCTGCCACGCGGATACAGCGGTGTGACATGGAAAAAACTGGAAACTCCGGTAACGGACAAGGCTGAAATCGAAAAAGCCAATAACGAATCTTTGCGTGACGAATCCATTCGGCTCGTGATAGAAGACGCCACAAAGTCAGATGCCGATTTCGTAATCTTGGGCGGTGACTTCAACGAACCTTCCCACTTGGATTGGACGGAAGAGACGAAAGGGCTTTGGGATCACAACGGGGCGGTAGTCGATTGGGTCTGCTCCAAATTATTATACGAAGCCGGCTTCCGCGACGCCTATCGCGTCAAATATCCGAATCCGATCACCCATCCCGGCTTTACCTTCCCTTCGGACAATCCGGCGATGCCAGTCGAACGGTTGACCTGGGCGCCGGAAGCGGATGAACGCGACCGCATCGATTTTATCTATTATATACCGGCAACCGGTTGGGAAGTGGAAGACGCCGTCATCGTCGGTCCCAAATCTTCCATTATCCGCAGCCAACGTGTCGAAGAGGACAGCCAAGATACTTTCTCAACTCCGGCAGACATTTGGCCGACGGACCACAAAGGAGTGTTGATCAAGTTCAGCTTTTAAGAGGCGGAACAGAAACAAACTCTCTGCCATAAAAAGGCGGTATGTCAAAATGTACTTATCCCCCGCATCAAGCACAGGAACAAGACAGTCTTTGACATACCGCCTTCTTTTTCCGGCTCAAAACCGATATCATTTCTTCGCTTTCGCCATATCCAGCGCCGAGGTCGTCGTGTAATACTTAGCCAGCATATTAGGTACTTCCCAATCCGGCAGTTTGCCTTCCTTCAGATAGTCAAGGAAATGTTCCGTCACTTGACCGAAATGAGCTTCATGGCCTACACGGTATTTTGCGGGGATTTCGACTTGCCATACGCCATCGCCCACCTTATTCAATGCCACACCAGGATATTCGGCTGAAACCTTTTCCATAGAAGCGGTCAGGTCCTTTTCGTAAGCGGCCAGATCCACACCTTTCACTGCTTCGACAAACAGTTCAGGCTGATAGTTCTGTTCCTTGCCCTGGCGGATGACCAGGTCGGCCTTGCTACCCTTCATGACGGAGAAGTGGGTATCACCGCCACCTTTGGGGAAGGTATAATTCCAGATCACCGAAACCTTGGCTGTCACACCTTTGATCTTATAAACGATATCACCGTTGCAATAGACTTTCAATGTATCGTTTTCGACATCTTTCTTCAAGAAATCGGGATAAGCATCCGTCCCTGTCACCTGTTTGAACTCTTCCGGGCTGATAGAGGTAGTCCAGCGGTTAGCATCTATCAGTTCGATATCTTTCTTATAGTCGATGATCTGATCCGGGAAGGCTTCCCACTGCACCAGGTCGACCAGGTGAGTCGTCACATCCACAATACCTTCGCCCTGCTGGTTTACATCCAGATACCATACCGGACGCGTCAACGGCTTGTTGTCGACCAGCTTAAACAGATGGTGCACACTCTCTTTCACGATAGCCGGTTCTTCGGGAGAACCCTTCAACTGCTCGCCATAAACAGCCGGGATAGTAGAAAGCTCGCGCTGCAACATCGTAGTGATCTCATTCCGTTCGGTCATGATGTCATACAGCATGATGTTTTTCTGTTTAGCGATAGCAAAACATTCTTCCAGCAATTTAAAGCTCTGGCTGTTGATCGCCATCGGCTTGTCGGAAAGCACATTGATGCCGGCCTCAAGCGTCTTCTTGATATATTCGGTCTTCTTGCCGTTGTTTCCTGCCTGGATCATCACGTTCCCCTTCTTCTCGGCCAACATTTTTTCCAGGTAATCATCTCCCGTATAAACGATTTCATTCCAAGCCGTCGGATTCTCCGCACGTGTGTTGAATCCCTGTATACGTTTCAAGTGCTCGTCCACGTCGAAACCGGTGGGTGCGTACACATAAACATCTTTAGAAACTTGCGGATAAGACACTTTCTGCACTAATGCGGCATGGAAATGTCCGGGATCGAGCGTGACCAACTTCACTTCTCCCGGTGCGCCGGTAAAGCCTTCGGCCGCCTTCTCCTGCTTTGTGTTGCAAGAAGCTCCGACCAACAAGGCCGCCATAGAAAATACAAGATAGTTTTTCATACTATTATAATTAAATTATTGATAAGCATTTACATTAGACTGTTTGCGACCACAAAGATAATATAAAAACAAAATCATCTCTATGACTTCGCTATAAAACAAGAAGATTTTATTCGACAATCACAGCTACCGGATTACTTTCGTCCACATGACTGCCAAGCTCCTCCACCGAAATTTCTCCTGGCTGCCCGAATGTTTGCCCTATATCTTATCATCAAGCTTTTCCCCCTTTTCCCTCTCCCGTATGTACAGCTCCACCGCCTCATGTGCCAGGCGGCGGAACTCTTCTTCGCCGGCGAGATCGTAAAGGAGAGCGACGAGGCGGGCGTAATAGCTCAGACGGAGGTCGCCCCTTTTTTAATCGCACCGTAGCTGCGGCTGCCGGCAGAGAGTTCGCTTTTGTAAAGACGTACGGTTATCCGGAAACGTCTCATCTGCTTTTCGACGAAAAGCCCCAACAGAGGGAACATAAATGTCGTTTTCATGTTATAAATATTTAATTATTAATATAAATATTAATATTCATTCATAATGAGCCCGGCATGGCGGGGACAACATGAATGGATAAATGCGTAAACTTGTCAAAAGTTTCAGAGGATGCTTCGGACGCTTCGCCCCCCGAACGGCACATCTGAACATTGAACAAATTTAATAAAACATTTTACATGGAAAACACATTCCGCCCCTCGCGCTTCCTCTCGCTCCGCGCAACCACCCCCTCTCCCTGCACATGGGAAGAAATCATGCAAGAACTGACCGGCGAGCGCCATACCGCCGCCACCGCCCTGTTCCGCGCGCTTGCAGCCGGCGAAGGACAAGACGCCGAAACGTCGAAACGGCAGCAAAGCCAGATCAAGCAGAACCAACCCGCCTTCGTCCCTTCCGTCCACTTGGAGGGAGGACGTTCCTCGAAGCACATCAAAGGCTATCCGGGCTCCATCATGGTGGACATCGACGGCATCCCCGAAGAGATCTTCGACGAGACCCTCGAACGGGTAAGGGCCGACCCGCACTCGTTCCTTGCCTACAAGACCTTGTCCGGACGCGGCATACGTGTCATCGCATGGATGGAAGGCGAAGTGACAGAAGAGAACTTCCCCGCAGCCTGGCAGACGGTAAACGCCTACTACGCCCGGCTCACCGGCATCGCCATCGACCGACAGTGCAAGAACGCCACGCGCATGTCCGTGATCTGCCACGACCCCGACGCGCTCTACCGTCCCGACGCCGAACGGATGAAGTTCGCCTCCCTGCCCAGCGCCAAGGCCGGACAAAAACAGGACATCGCCGCAGGAAAGAAACACAGAGGGCGGAAGACATCAGCCGCACGCGCCGAAAACACCGTACGCCGGCTTGTGGAAGAAGAGGGCGTGCATTACGCAGCCGGCAGCCACAACGACTACATCAGCCGGTGCCTCTACCTGATGAACCGTTTCGGCGTGCCGGAGGCCGAAGCCGAGGCGTGGGCCGTCGAACTGTTCGCCGACTATGACACGGCCTCCGTCCGCTCCACAGCCAAGAGTTGCTACGCCCTGACTGCCGAGCACGCCACAATGAAGCTCTCCGATGTCTCCCCCCGTAACGGGAACGGGCGGCAGCGCAAGGCCACCGTCGAAGAGATGGAGCGCTTCATCGGCGGCTCCATGCAACTGCGGATGAACCAACTGACACACCAGCTCGAACACCGCCCCGTCACCGAAGGCATCCCCGCACCCGACGGCTGGGCTCCCATGACCGACACGGTCGAGAACTCCCTTTGGTGCTCTATGCGCCGCGACGGGTTGGAGGCCGACCTCTTCCACCTGCGCACGCTCCTGCTCTCCGACTTCGCGCCCCGCTACCACCCGTTGGAGGAGTTTCTCGAAAAGGCGGGACCGTGGGATGGCGTGACGGACCATATCGGCAACCTGGCTGCAATGGTGCACCCCGCCGACAGCGACACCGATCGTTTCGACCTCTGTTTCCGCCGCTGGTTCGTCGGGATGGTCGCCGCCGCGCTCGACCCGAAGGTGGTGAACCACGTCATCCTCGTCCTGATCGGGCGGCAGGGATGCTTCAAGACATCATTCTTCCAGAACCTCCTGCCACCCGTCCTCAGACGCTACTATGCCTCCAAGACTAACTCGCAACGGCTCACGAAGGACGACCTCTTCACCATGACGGAGAACTTGCTCGTCAATTTCGAGGAGATCGACTCCATGCAGCGCAGTGAACTGAACCAGCTCAAGGCCATGACCACCACGCTCTACGTCAACGAACGTCCCGCTTACGGGCGCAACAAAGTACACCTGCCCCACGTAGCCTCGTTCTGCGCGACGGGCAACAACCTCCAGTTCCTCACCGACGACACCGGCAACCGCCGCTGGCTGCCGTTCGAGGTCACGGCGATCGACAACCCCTGGACCGCCCATATTGACTACGAAGGGCTGTACGCACAGGCGAAACACCTACTCGACAACGATTTCCGCTACTGGTACAGGGACCACGAGATCGAGGAGCTGAACCTCGCGAACCGCCGTTTCGAAACGCCCAACCCCGCACGCGAACTGATCCTGATGTACTACCGCCACCCCGTCGATTACGAAAAGGGGACTTACGTCACCGCCAGCCAGATCGTCACCCGCTTCGGCGGCAGTATCCGGCTGAACGCGGTGCAGGTCGGCATAGCACTGAAAGAACTGGGGTATACCTGCACACGGACAAGACATGGCAATATCTGGCTGGTTGTCGAACGCACGACAGACGAGATGAAAAGCATCCTCCCTGAAGCGGACGACACAGATTTTCCTCCTTCCTCGGGTGATAGGTGATAGGTTAAATGCCCTTTTTGTAAAACTTTTCCGAGTTTGAATTAAAAAACGTCACCTTAAAGGCGGCGTTTTTTAATTCATTTTTCCTAAACTTTTACAGAAACGGGGTTCAACCTATCACCTATCACCATAAAAGACTGATAATCAAGGATGGCATTTTTTCGACACCCTCTTTTTATTTATTTCATGCAATAAAGTTTTATCTGTTACTTTTCTCTTGAAAGAAAAGTAACCAAAAGTTCAAGGCTTAACCGGCTGGGCTACTCCGGGCAAAGACTACGCTGTCGCCTGCGAAACTCGCTTGCGCTCAGACAGCGCAGGCTCCGGACGCTCCGTCTTTGCCCTTCGCTTGACGCCCATCCGCTTAGGCCTTTCCAAGAAAGCTCCGCTTTCTCTCGGGATGGCCGACACCGCCTCTTATATAAGCATAGCTACCAGTATCTGCATCCCCCCAAGCCTCCTCCGCCTCTCTTTTGCCGTCTGCTGAAGCAGGCGGCATCGGCCATCCCCAAAGAGCCGTCAGGCTCTACTTCCGGCCTAAGCTGGTGAGCGTCAAGCGCAGAGACCGCAGTGAGCGCCCGGAGCGTCTGCTGTCTGAGCGAAGCGAGTTTCAGACGCGACAGCGAACGAAGAGAACGGAGTAGCGAAGCAGGTTCGGCCTTGATCCTTTGGTTACTTTCGGATCAAGCCGAAAGTAACAGAAAAGCTATGCTTTAGCCCCCCTAACCCATAGCCTTAGCCCCCCTAAAGCTATGAGTTACGGTTCGCCGAGCGCCCCGACGATCTCCCGCACCTGGGCAGGGGTGTAGGAACGCGAACCGGGCAGCTTGCCAAGCTCGGCAAGACGGACGGCGAGGCCGGGATAATGGTCGATCCACCCGACCAGCTTCCGGTAGGCGGCCTTGGGGGTCAGGCAGGGGTTGTAGAGTTGTGCCAGCTCCGTACGACCGTAGCTGCGGATGCGGAAATCAGTCTGTTTTTCCATGTCTTCCTTATTTGATTTATTTCTACGAATATACGAAAAAAACAATGAGTTTCAAGCTGTTTCAGGTGATAAAAAATATAGTTTTTCTATAATAGAACACCATATAAGCCGGAATAAATTAGTCTTAAAAAATATAACACGCAACTTTTCACCTCTCATTTTACCCTACAATGCGCACCTTCCACACCCCGTTTTCCCCCTATAACACGCATCTTTCCGGCAGAACTCCCCACAACTCCCCCTTACGCGCAACGGCACAAGATGAGGGTGTTATCTTTGTTGTACCGGAAAGGGAAGAAAGGCAGGGCAGCTTCACCGGAACGGTATCGGTTTTTCATCCTAATTATCAACTTTAAAATCAAACAGACATGATTCGTTACAAGAAGTATCAGAACCAGACCAAGTCCACCCCGCTCAGCGGCAAGTGGCTGGCAAGGGCGGTGGCAGACGAGACGCTCGACACGCGCGCTTTGGCCGAACACATGGCCAAGCACAACACGCCGTATTCGCAAGGCGCGATCCACGGGGTCCTCAAGGACATGACCTCCTGCATCAAGGAGTTGCTGCTCGACGGCAAGAACGTGAAGCTGGACGACCTCGCCATCTTCGGCGTGGGGATCCGCGGGAAACCTGCCGACACGTCGAAAGACTGGTCGGTCACTACCAACGTGGTCGGGCTGCGCCTCAAATGCCGCGCCACCGGAACCCTCGCCATCAACCAGCTGAAACTCGAAGCGCAGCTCAAGGAGCTTTCACCTTACGACATCGAAGGTGGCAATACCGGCGGTGGCGGCGAGGAGGAACGGCCGGGAGAACTTTAAGCAATCGACAAGAGAAGCCAAGAGAGACACAAACAAAGTCATGTGTCAAAAACTTCTCATAAATCATAATTCATAAATCTCATAATCCACAATTTCATGGAAGAAAAGAACGAAAAGAAATCCGTCTGGGGGATCATCCTCAAAGTAATCATCGTCGTGGCTACGGCCATCGGTAGTGCCTTCGGCGTTACGGCCTGCATATAAAGGACAGGGAGAGCCGCACATGAGACGCATCACGCTATTCATCATCCATTGCAGCGCCACGCGCTGTGGGCAGCCTTACTCGTTCGAGGATTGCCGCCGGGACCATATCGACGGCCGGCACTTCCGCGACATCGGCTACCATTACTACATCACACGCGACGGCCGGGTACATCCCGGCCGGCCGCTCTC
>NZ_MNQY01000131.1:0-46260 GCF_001915675.1 Parabacteroides sp. merdae-related_45_40
TTATGGCGGGAATGCGATCTTAGTTGAACTTCCTAAGATCGGTATCCGAGGCAATACACATTTCCTGATGTCTGACCTCAATAACGCCGAAATTGCCGATTTATTGGATAAATGGATACAAAATTATGTATTGGACAAACATATGCCGGACAGTGCTGACGGAACAGAAGCTGGGCAGTATCGAATAGGAATGACTGAATAAATCAAGCATTGTTAATTTAATGATCTGTAACTATTTGGCGTTATCCCCGTTATCTTCTTGAAAAGAAAACTGAAATACTGTATCGAAGGAAATCCGAGTTCATGAACGATTTGAGAAAGGGATTCTCCTGAGGAACGTAGCTTCTCCTTTGCCATTTCGATACGTTTCAATTGAAGATGGCAGCTGTGCGTGTGTCCGAGTTGCAATTCGAGCAGATCATTGAAATAGGCTTCCGACAAATGAAGTTGTCCGGCACAATAGGCAGAAGTAAGCGGTTTCTGTGCAAGTTTTCCATCTCCAATATATTGTTTGACAAGTTTTTCGTATTGCCGTATCAGCAGTTCATTGTTCAATTCACGGACAATGAACTGCCGTTCATAAAAACGAGTGGTATAATCCAACAGACGGGTAATATGCCGTATCAAGATAGTCCGTTTGTAGGAATCTGCACCATGATGAAATTCCCTACGAATATCGTCAACACATGAAGAGAGTATCCGTTTTTCTTTTAGGGATACATGCAACGCTTCCTTGAGTGCATACGAAAAGAACGTGTATTCTTCAATAGTCTTTTCAAGCATTTTTCCCTTGAACAGATCAGGGTGAAACGCAACCATCCATAGGCAAGGTGCGGGAATTTCCACACAGACGGTATCCGGACGATAACTGATGAGTGTTCCGTCGCAGTAGTCGCAATACACCCGACCACACTTTGTTCCGAATTCAGCAAGAAAATCCGTTAATATCAGACAATAGTATCCCGACTGACATAAGAACGAAAGAATTGTATGAGGGTTAGCTGTGTCGTCGATATAAAGCCCAGGAAATTGCAGTTCGTTCATAGTTTACTATATAAAGACTAGTTTTGAGAACGAAATTCATTGGGAGTATAACCTGTCACCCGTTTGAACATCCGGCTCAGGTGCTGCGGATATTGGAATCCCAGCCCGTAAGCAATTTCACTTGTTGTTTTATCTGTGCCAAGTAAGGCTTCTTTAGCCCGTTCGATCAGTTTATTTTGAATATATTCCGAGGCAGTCTGCCCTGTCTGTTTACGGATCATGTCTCCGAAATAATTCGCAGACAGAAACACCTTATCGGCAAAATACTTGACGGTCGGCAACCCCTCCCGTAAGGGACCATCGCTGTCGAAATAATCGTCTAATAGTCGTTCAAAACGGACGATAATATCTTTGTTTACCTGTTCTCGTGTCGTGAACTGCCTTTCATAGAAACGCATACAATAGTCGAGCAACAGTCCGATATTGGCACAAATCAACCGGCGGCTGTGTTTGTCGATACTATGCTTCAATTCCGTCTCTATTTTATGCAGGCAGTCCATTACAATCTCACGCTCATCCTCCGAAAGATGCAACGCCTCGCGGGTTTCATAAGAGAAGAATGAGTAGTTCTTAATTTCTTGACCAAGAGCAGTTCCTCGAATCAGGTCGGGATGAAACAGAATGCCGTGAGCATTCGGCTGGATATTTTTCAGCATCTCGGTTTCCGCAACTTGACCAGGGGCGAAACCGACTATCGTACCGTCCTGATAGTCGTAACTCTGACGTCCATACGTGATATTCCCGCAGTAGGTATCTTTCAGATAAAGAGCGTACACGCCGTAGTTGACCTTGAAATGTTCCGGCCACCGCGTCGCCTTCGATAAATCGACTACACTTACTAACGGATGCCGTGTTTCGAGTCCGAACAGTTTGTTGTATTTATCTACCTCATTGAGTTTTATAACTTCTTCCATAAGCTTTTCTTTTATTTCTTTTGAGCAAAAGTAATTCATTTGAATTGAATTACATACAGCGTTATTACTGAATCGAGGATTCGGGTATAAATATCCGTAAATCGTATACAAGTCGGCTTATTCGACCGCGATAAATTTGCAATCAGAAAAAACAATGAAAAAACAAAAGATGATGGATCGCAGAAATTTCTTAAGGACGGCATCGAGTTTTACATTGCTCACAGTCGGAGCAACAACAGATGCTTCCCGTACTACAGGAGAGAGCATCGGCAAATATTTGAATCTGGATAAGCTGCCAGGTATGTGTGCCAAAGAGCCAATGACGGCCGATGGTATCATAAGGCTTTCGAAAATAGAGGTTTATCCACAGTATCTCGACAAGTACATAAACTATGCGACCGAAGTGGGCGAAATATCCCTGCGTAACGAGCCGGGCGTATTGACAATGTATGCGATTGGTGAAAAGGAGAATCCCTGCAATATAACGATTCTTGAAACGTATGCGAGTCATGCGGCTTATGAAAAACATATCGCATCGGAACACTTTCAGAGGTACAAGCTGGAGACGCTGCACATGGTCAAGTCGTTAATATTGTCTGACCAGACGCCGCTCAATCCGGCTAATAAACTCAATAATTTCATACAATAAAACAACTATGAACAAGATCTTTTTAATTTCAGTATTCAGCATTTTAACACTCAATGTTATGGCACAGGAAAAAATAGTACAGACAGCAGGACGCACCCAACTCGTTGAGTTCGCACCCAAATTTGCGGAACTCAACGACGATGTTCTTTTCGGCGAAGTGTGGAGCCGCACTAATAAATTGGGCCTGCGTGACCGCAGTTTAGTAACGGTTACCTCGCACCCGTTTCGAGCGAACAGGTGCCGATAGCAAACGTAACTTTTGAGCCTCGCAGCCGTAATAACTGGCATATCCATAAAGCGACAAAAGGGGGTGGACAGATGCTTATCGGTGTAGCCGGACGAGGTTGGTATCAGGAAGAAGGCAAGCCGGCGATAGAGATTCTACCCGGTACGGTCATCCATATCCCGGCTAACGTGAAGCATTGGCACGGAGCGGCAGCCGACAGTTGGTTTGCACATCTGGCTTTCGAGGTTCCGGGAGAAAAGACATCCAACGAATGGCTCGAACCGGTCACGGACGAAGAGTATGACAAACTCGAACAAAATAAGGAAACTCGCCGGTAAACGAATCGCTCTGTCCGCCACAAGCGGCAGTAGCGGAATCTCGACTTCAGTCAGCGAAGCCCGCATGACAGCGGTGGCTGCTCACTGCGAAACGACATTAGGGCATGGCTGACAAAACATAATTTATATAACAATTAAAGAACGGAATATATGGAAGTAATATCAAACACAGAGTTCGGCGGAGAAAGACCTTTGTTCGAATCACATAATCTCAGATTGGAGAACGTCGTCATCCGTGCCGGGGAGTCGGCCATCAAGGAATGCAGCAACATCGAAGCCATTGATTGCCGGTTCGAAGGGAACTACCCTTTCTGGCACGTGCATGGTTTCGTTATTGACCGTTGCTTTTTCGATATAGGCGGACGTTCGGCACTGTGGTACTCCGACCATCTGAAAATGACCGATACACGTATCGACGCCCCCAAAATGTTCCGCGAGATGCACGACATCGAAATCGAGAACGTAGAGATGAACGATGCTGATGAAGTGTTCTGGCGTTGCCAGAATCTGAACATCAAAAATCTGAAACTGCATGGAGGAACTTATCCGTTTATGTTCAGCAGCAACATCCGTATAGACGGATTGGAAAGCGACAGCAAATACGTTTTCCAGTATGTGAAGAATGTGGAGTTGCGCAATGCCAAAATCACTACGAAGGATGCCTTCTGGGAGGTGGAGAATGTGACGATCTACGATTCCGAACTCAACGGTGAATATCTGGGCTGGCATTCGCGCAATCTTCGGTTAGTGAACTGTCACATTACCGGCGAACAGCCGCTCTGCTATGCCCACGACCTCGTGTTGGAGAATTGCACCTTCGGCCCAGATTGTGACCGGGCTTTCGAGTACAGTTCGGTGCAGGCAACTATCAAAGGTGCAATAGGCGGAGTGAAGAATCCGCGGACAGGTTGTATCACCGCCGAGAGCTATGGGGAGATCATCTTCGACGAAAATATAAAGGCTCCTGCCGATTGTGAATTGAGGCTTTGGGAAGAGAAAAGAGAAAGACCGATTACTTGTTGTCGCTTATCCGCGAAGGGAAGAGTATGACGCTGAAGCAGCAGCCACAACAGGATTTTCCGTGCAGGTAGCACACCGGATCGGAGCCGAGGATTTCGCGGGAGCCAGAAAGATACTGCGCCAGTCGGTTACAGCCACGCTTATTTTCAGTTCCCTGCTGGCGGTGACCGGTATTACCATCAGTGATATGCTTCCCAGTTGGCTGGTCGGGGATGCTGATTATGGGTGTCATGGGAGCTTTGATATATTGGATATCGAGCTTTGCTTCCGGGGAACGATTTTTCTTGTCAGGCTTTAGGGCAGTAACTGGATTTATAAATTACGAATAAAAAGATAAATTATGAAATACGATTTCGATACAATCATCCCGCGGCGCGGGACGAATTCTTACAAATGGGATACTCCCGAAGAGGAGAATGTATTGCCTATGTGGGTGGCGGATATGGATTTCCGTACAGTACCAGCTATTGTTGAAGCCTTGCAAAAGCGGATAGCGCATGGTATTTTCGGCTATACCAAAGTCCCCAAAGCCTACTACGACGCGGTTGTCCGGTGGTTCGATGACCGGCATCGCTGGCAGATAGATCCCCGGTGGATTATCTATACGAACGGTGTCGTGCCAGCTCTGTCCGCTATTATCAAAGCTTTGGCTGCACCGAGTGACAAGATAATCGTCCAGACTCCGGCATACAACTGTTTCTATTCGTCGATTCGCAATAACGGATGCGAACTGTCGGCCAACTACCTCGTTTATCGGGACGGCCGCTACACGATTAACTTCGACGACCTCGAAACAAAGGCGGCCGATCCGAAGGCGAAAATCCTGCTGTTGTGCAATCCTCACAATCCAGTCGGACGGGTCTGGACGCCGGAGGAACTGTGGCGCATCGGTGACATCTGCCTGCATAACGGGGTGTTCGTCGTGGCAGACGAGATTCATTGTGAGCTGGTCTATGAAGGGCATGACTACACGCCTTTCGCCTCCCTGTCCGAACGTTTCCGCCAAAACTCCGTAACCTGCGTTTCGCCGAGTAAGGCATTCAACCTTGCCGGATTGCAAATCGCCAACATCATCGCTGCCGATGAAGGGGTACGCCGCCGTATCGACCGCGCCATCAACATCAACGAAGTGTGCGACGTTAATCCGTTCGGCGTTATCGCCACGATAGCCGCTTACAATGAAGGCAGTGCATGGCTCGATGCTTTGCGGAAATACTTGTGGGGGAATTACGAATATCTTTGTTGCTTTTTCGAGCAACGGCTACCGCAATATCCCGTGTTGCCACTCGAAGGAACCTATCTGGTCTGGATAGATTGCCGAGCATCGAGTATCGGCTCGGATGCCACGACCCTGCGCTTGCAAGAGGAACAGAAGCTGATGGTCAATTCTGGTACACTGTACGGTCCTGGTGGAGAGGGGTTCATTCGTCTGAATATAGCCTGTCCCCGGACGTTGCTTGCCGACGGCCTGGAACGGATAGCCCATGTGTTGGTACAAAATTTCTAAGAGAATTTTGCCAAACGCTCAATTGGCAACAACCTCCTGCAAATCTCATTATCGATGACAACACGAAGATAGGGCTTCGCAACAGGTTGGAATACGGTTTGGGGAATATCGGCGAATATCGGTGAAGATAGGTGCAGAAACAGGTAGAATATAAATGCCATTATATTTTGAATATCAGTAATTATTGCTTATCTTTACAGGACAATAAAACGATGGAAATTATGATGATGGATGAATTCGAAGTCAGGAGTTACGGGTGGCAGGAATTGGCGGTCCTTTACGGTCCGATTTGATGCGGGCATCGGCAGGGAAACGGTTGTCCAAATGGATGGGGATAAACCCGGAGCTAAAGACAGAGCTACAGGGTAACGGTTGGAGGAAAGGGAAAAAGATGTTGACTCCCCTGCAGGTGAGGACGATCGTGCAATATCTGGGTGAGCCTTGAAACAAGGGACTTCTGTGTGCGAAATAAGGGACTTTGACGTGTCAAACCACGAAGTTCGGGAGGTGAAAGACCGGACTTCCGGATGCGAAAGAAGGGATTTTTCTCGTTCCTGTCGTGTCTTTGCCGGTTTAAAGGGGTACAAGGAAATGAGCTTATATATATATTAATATATTTATTTTAAGATGTAGGATTGAACCACAATGAACGAAAAACCTCTATAAGCCACTCATAATGAATGGTTTATATTGAGCCATTGACTGCACCGTTTTTATTTGATGTGAAATGTCGGATTTAGAGCCTGTTTCTATTTTCCTCAATAACAATCTTATAGCAGCCAGTTTAACCGTTCCATCTGCCGAATCAAACGCTAATTCATAGCTTCGGTAAAGCCTTCTATTCTACTTGAATGACATATCCGAACTTCTAGCCGACTTATTCAACAATTGTCAAGCGTGCAAACTTCAAAAGCAATTGTTTTTGACCGAAATGAGCAAATGAAACGGTTGCTTTCGCATTACCCCCTTCTCCTTCAATGGCAGTTACCTCACCTTCTCCGAAACGATCGTGCCGAACTTTAGCCCCGACATGCAAACCCGACAGAGCCGGCGCAGAAGACGAAGACGGGGCCGAAGACAAAGAAGCCGTTTCCATCCGTGTCAGACGAGCCTGCCGTCCGACTGCCTGAGCGACCGGAGAGACATAGGCCTCTCCTTCCATTGCCTTCGGTTGCTGGAAAACCGAGGAACGACGAGTAGCCAATAAACCGTCGGTAGTAACGGCATCTGCCGACGTATAAATATATTTGGGATCGATATCTTTCAAGAAACGACTGGGCGAACACATCGTACTCTGGCCATTGCGATAACGGCTTCTGGCGTGTGTCAATACACAATTTTCTTCCGCACGAGTAATGGCGACGTAGAAGAGGCGGCGTTCTTCCTCCACCGCTCTCGGATTGTCTTTCGACATGGCGGAGGGAAACAAGTCTTCTTCCAGCCCGACAACGAAAACATTCCGGAACTCCAGGCCTTTGGCGGCGTGCACCGTCATCATCGTCACCTTGTTTGCCTGCTCTTCCTTATCATTATCCTGATCTGTCAACAGCGAGACTTCAGACAGAAAGTCAGCAAGCGAGACATGCTCCATTCCTTCCTCGCGGCGTATCTCGCAAAACTCGGCAATACCTTTCAACAACTCCTGCAAGTTTTCCTGCTTGCTGATTCCTTCCACCGAGCGATCCTGAAACAAGGTATTGACAATGCCGCTCTCCTTCACTACTGCAGCGGCGATTTCCTCGGCAGAGAGCTTAACATTCCGTTCGATAAAACCGGAAATAAGCTCCCGGAAATCGCTTAGCTTCTTTGCCGTACCGTTATTGACCGGCAGAGCGTACCCGATCGGATCGTTCAACACGGTCCACAAACTGACATTATGATCTGTAGCGGCAACGACCAATTTATTGAGAGTCGTATCGCCTATCCCACGAGCCGGATAGTTTATCACACGTTTGAAAGCCTCTTCATCATGCGGGTTGACAATCAGACGAAGATACGAAATGACATCCTTCACTTCCTTACGCTGATAGAAAGACAAGCCTCCGTATATCTTATAAGGAATTCCCCTTTTACGCAAGGCCTCTTCCAAGATGCGTGACTGTGCATTTGTCCGGTACAGGATGGCAAAATCAGCATAATCGTAATTCTGCATCCTCATATCGTTAATCTTACCAGCAACGGCATATCCCTCTTCATAATCGGAATAGGACGAACAAATGGAGACCTTGCTCCCCTCCTCCTTTTCTGAATAAACGGTTTTTGGGATCTGCTTCGTATTCTTATGTATCAAACTGTTCGCCGCATTTACGATATTCTGCGTCGAACGATAATTTCGTTCCAGTTTGAAAATACGGCAACCCGGATACTGGTTCTTGAATTGCAGGATATTATCGATATTGGCTCCCCGGAAAGAATAGATACTTTGCGCATCATCTCCGACCACGCAGATACGTCGGTGTACTTCGCACAAGCGCTGTACAATCAGATGCTGGGCAAAATTCGTATCCTGATACTCGTCCACCAGCACAAACTGAAAAAAGCTCCTGTACTTCTCCAATACGTCCGGATGATCGCGGAAGAGTATATTCGTTTGCAACAGCAAATCGTCGAAATCCATCGCCCCCGCTTGCTGGCAACGATTCTGATACCGCTTATATATTTCACGCAGCAAAGGAACTTTAGAATCTATATCATGTTGCACCAGCTCCTTGTTCTGTTCGTATGCCTTATAGGTAATAAGTGCATTTTTTGCATTCGAGATACGGCCCTGTACCATTCCCGGCCGATACACCTTGTCATCGAGCTGCATCTCCTTCATTATGGAACGGAGTAGACTTTTGGAATCTGTCGCATCGTAAATGGTAAAATTAGATGGATAGCCGATGCACTCCGCCTCGGAACGGAGAATACGGGAAAAAACGGAATGGAACGTCCCCATCCACAACCGCCGTACCATCCGTTCGTCTGTCAGGGAGGCGATACGATCTTTCATCTCGCGTGCCGCCTTATTCGTAAAAGTCAGTGCCAAAATGCTTTGGGGAGGCAGTCCCTGCCTTAAAAGATAGGCTATCTTGTAGGTCAGCACGCGTGTCTTTCCCGATCCGGCTCCGGCTACCACAAGCGAAGGCCCGTCTGTATAGACAACTGCTTCGCGCTGACTTTCATTCAATTGTTTCAGATATTCTTCCACGTATCTTGTATTTTTAGGGATACAAAGGTACGAATTTTTATTTACTGTCCTGCCTCAGGTCACTGTTCTCGATGCTATGTGTGCCACTATCCGTACTCATTCTTCGGATTACCAAGTGTGTAAAAATGCCCCGTTCACTGATTATACGGCCTATAAGGCGAATGCATCACATTCAATGTCTTCGGCAGCCACACCCGGTAACGCTGCGTCTTGTCCCAGGTATTTCCGGCAGAAGCAAAATCGCAGAAATGAATCTGTTTCGGAGCCCGGTTGCTTTCCAAGTCCGTACCCAACACCATCGGGGCGGTAAAGGCCAACCAGGCAAAACCAGGAGCCTTTACAGGCGTCAACTCCACATACCCGTCTTTACTAACAACAACAGACGCCTCATCGACAAAGCCATCCCCGAAACGGCTGTCGCGAGCCAAGACGATCGGACCGCGCACGATGGCCTGCGCCTGATTCCTTTCCACCAGACGGGCACGTAAATCGAGTTTGACAGTGATCCGGTCGCCCTTTTTCCACTTACGGTTCACTGGCAAGTATGCACCTTGCAGGACACCATCCTGGGGTTGGCCATTTACGGAAACCACCGCAATCTTGCTCCATGCCGGGATGCGCAAGGCAATGGTGAAAGCCGTCTCTTTCGCAGGATCGACCTCTATCTCGATCTGATCAGTCCGCGGATAATCAGTCGTTTGCTTCAACCGGACCGGCTTCTTGTCCGGCAATACCAACTCCGCTTCCGAGGGAGCATAAAAATTTACCCGGACACAATCGTCCTGAACCTGATAGGCAAATTGAGGAATCATGGCAAAGGCACGCGGGCCGTTCGCATTGCAACAGTTGATGTGCATGCCGCACTGCTCCTCCCCTTCATGACGCCAACCTTCCAACGGGCTGTATTTGGCTATCTGCGAAGCATCCGCCTTCAGAGATGCCATCAAAGCATTATAGATAGCCGTTTCCATATAATCAGCATACAGAGAGTTGCCCGTCATCTGTAACAAACGGTTACAGAGCTGCATCCAGGTAAAGGTCACGCAAGTTTCCATCGTATGGTAAGTAGGTTGCGTCTGCCGTTCTTTCCCGCCATACCAGCATTCGAATGCACTACCCGATCCGGCCACGTTGATTTCTTCGCGTACGATATGCCCGACCGTCTTTTCCACGACAGAGAGATAGAGTGGATTGCCCGTCACCTTATACAGTTCCAACAAGCCTTCATAGCAGGACATCATTTCATATGCTTTTTGTCCGTTTTCCCTCGAAAACCAAGTTTTCGGATGCGGAAAACGGTTGGCTACGGGCACATCGGCAATAGCTTTGCTGATCAGCTGCGGACCACCGGGTGTCTCCCATTGTCCGACAATATATTTGGCAAAATCGAGATAACGTTTTTCTTTCGTTCTGTTATACAGATACATGACAGGCTCGAGGACGGACGAGCTCGGCATGCCAATGTAATTGCCGGTTGAGACGATATCCACCTTTCCGGGCCCAACCTGCGTCATCAGATGGTCGACAACTCTGCAAGCCGCTTCCAATGCCTTCTTATCACCCGACAGGTCATACCAAGCGATCAATCCCAATGATGTATACTTGCGCCCCCAGACATCCCATTGCTGCAACTGGTATTCCGGCGCATAATTCCCGATATAACCGTTCGGCAACTGCGTTGCCATAAGCGATTCGGCCGCATCCTTTATGATCTGGTACAGTTCGGGGTCCCGGTTATAACGATAGGAGGCGATCGCACCCTGTATCCATTTCCCCCAAAACTCGCTTTGCCAGCGCGACTTCTCGTTCTGGTGGCGGAACGGTTCGACCAAATGGTCCACATCCTGCGCTTTCACACGATGTTCGATACAATCTGTGATTCGAGTCCCTACATAACCAGATATTTTTACCTGCTTTACAGGAGAGTCATTGCCTACTTGCGCCATCCCTGCCGTCGAGCAGGCACAAGCCAACAGGAAAGAGAAAGTCTTCACCTTAAACGGAATCATCATAATATTGAGAATTTAAGAATTATAAGAACAAAAATAAAGAGTTAACCGTGATATTATGTTATAAAATTGACAGAATACCTGTCAATTATGATAAGTGTCTGCTCCTCTACTACACTCCGCCAACATATTTCATGAAAAAAAAACGAGAATCGATTATTTTATTTCTATATTTACCCCAAATAATACTTAATAGATATGGAAGAATACATCGGTACAGTCATCAAAGTCGGAGGTATCCTGATCGGAAGCATCATGGTCCTATTCGTGATTTGGTACATAGTCAAGGATATACTGGACATTAGTGGAAAGGATTCATCCGATGGCAAATGAACCAATATATAATTAAGGAAAGACATCTGAATTTAAAACATAGGTGTTTTACCTACAAACCATATATGTCAGCATGTAGGTATGACACATCAAGAATACAGAGGTAAAGCCTACATCTATTGAATTTGAATATACCAAAGATAAGGTTTCTCGTGATGGGACGCCTTATTTTTTTGACCTATTTCTACCTCATTGCCTCTTTGATACACATAGTTCTCATAGGACTAATTCAATTTAGATGTACAAAGTTATAATAAAATTATCATAAACTTTTAATAGTGAGGTCTAAATTCGACATGATATTCAAATCGAATTTGCCTCCATTTGGAGAAGTGTTTCTCTTATTAAATTCCCTAATCAATTGATATTCTTTTATATATAGACAGTCTAATTAACGTAGTCCTATGAGAACTTAGTAAATATTTGTTGTCATCAAACGAAAACATGAAGGAGACACTGCCACATACAATCGACAAGTTGTTTTGGAACATCGCTGTAAACGACGACGAGAATGCCTTTAAAACATTATTCTTCCAATTCTTTTCTCCCCTCTGCATCTTTGCCCACCGGTACATTGAACGTTGGGAAACATGTGAAGACGTCGTACAGGAATCTTTTCTCAAAATCTGGGAAAACAGAAAAAGTATCAGAATCGAAACATCTGCCCGCAATTTTTTGGTCACAAGCGTACGCAATAATTGTATCGACTATCTCCGAAAACAGGAACTCGAGTTGGCCTGGAAACAATGGAAGATAAGCAAGGGGGACGAACCAAGTGGAGATATCTATTCGATTGTCGAACTTAGAACGATGTTGGCTGAAGCATTGGATAAACTACCGGAGAACACTCGCCTCATTTTCGAAAAGAATCGTTTCGAAGGAAAGAAATATACAGAGATCGCCGAGGAACAACAAATATCAGTCAAAACAGTCGAAGCGCATATAAGTAAAGCACTTAAAATTTTACGCGTCGAACTGAAAGACTATCTGCCATTCCTTATTTTATTATTTCAAACTCCTGATAAATATATTTAACATAGGGGAATCTCCCCTTTATGCGTCTAATCACAAATACATGACAAACGTGAATATACAAACCGAACATATCATAGCCTATCTGGAAGGCAAACTATCGAAAGAAGATAGCCTTGCTTTTGAAAAACAAATGTTGGATTCACCTGAATTACGGAAAGAGGTCGGTGATCTCCGTTTTATCTGTGACACCAGCCAGATGCTATATTTGCAAGAAAAAATAGATGTAGACAACCACTGGAAAAATGTATCGAGAACCATGCAGAAAAACCGATTCCGACAAAAGATCGGTCGCTATTTTCGTTACACGGCAGCCATATTGCTCATTCCAGCCTTAATTAGCAGTATCTACTTTTACCAGCGTATCTACAGATTGGAAAATCAGCCGATCGAACAGGTGGAATTGTCAAGCGCTTATGGCCTTGTTTCTAAAATTACACTGCCGGATGGTTCCGAAGTATGGCTGAATTCAGGTTCCAAGCTGCATTATCCTAAACAGTTCGTCGGAGACCATCGTAAAGTATATCTGTCCGGCGAAGCTTATTTCAAGGTTTCATCAGATAAAAAGCACCGCTTCGATGTAGCACTTTCAAACGGAATTACGGTAAGCGCCTACGGCACAGAATTTAATATTAATGCTTATGAAGATGATGACGAAATACAAGCCACTCTGGCAAACGGTTCCATAGAAATCAGAAATGAAAAGAAACCAATCCCCCAAGTTCTGAATCCGGGTGAACAGGCCGTATATAATAAGATAACAGATAACACTAAGGTTTCAGACATCAATCTGTATATGGTTACTTCATGGAAGGAAGGAAAAATGGTCTTCCGCCGGACCGAAATGGCAGAGATAGCTCAACGCCTGTCACGCCATTTCAACGTAAACATCATCTTACAAAGCAAAAAAATATTCAATTACAAATATTCTGCAACCTTTACGACCGAAACCTTTGAAGAGATCCTGCAACTGCTCGAAAAGACTGCTCCTATCAAGTGCACAATGATCGAACCGAAACAGGCCAGCGACTATTCTTATACCCGTCGGACCGTTATTATCGAAGCAAGATAAAAAAATTGCATTTTGGCGTAGGGGATTTTTTATCTCCTACGTCTAATAGCCGTAATAAACAGAAATGAATGATTAACACAAAAATTGAAATACCATGAAGACATAGCTGCTACACACATCTGAATCAAAAAGATGGAAAGATGCTTGCAACATCTTCCCATCCCGTGATCAACAATAATTATCAATCCGAAAATCTCACCTGACGAATGATAATTGTCTAATTAAGTCATATAACTACCTAATTAAATTTGATAATGTAAAGTTATGAAAATTACATCAAAACAAAAAGGTTTCAGGTCATATTTCGACTTGTCTCCTCAAATTCCTACGCGTATGAAAATCGCCGCTTTATGTTTAACCTGCTTTCTTAGTGCAGCAAATGCAAATAGTCTATATTCGCAATCTGCACGTCTTTCTATAGAAATGAACAACGTTTCGATAGAAGAGGTATTGAACAAAATAGAGGAAAACTCTGAATTCCATTTTATTTATAACAATGAACTGGTAAATGTAGACAGAAAAGTCAATGTAAAATTCGACAATGAGACAATCGAATCCATCCTAAAGAAAGTTTTCAAATCCACCAATGTCGAGTACAAGGTAAATGAGAAACAAATTATCCTTCGTCCGAAAGAGATGGATATCGTTGCCAAGGTCCAACAAGAGCAGAAAACCGTTAAAGGTGTTGTTTCCGACCAATTTGGTCCTATCGCCGGAGCAAACGTTTCAATCCAGGGAACGACCGTCGGGACCATTACTGATATGGACGGAAACTTCACGATCGAGGTTCCTGAAAACGCAACTTTACAAATTTCGTTTATCGGTTACAATACTTGTTTTGTGAAAGTTGCAGGACAAAGCAACCTGAATGTCACACTGACGGAAGATACACAAAAGCTGGATGAAGTGGTCGTGATCGGTTACGGTACACAAAAGAAAATGAACCTGACCGGTTCGGTCGCCACTATTTCGGCAGATAACATTGCGACAATCCCGGTTTCCAATATCTCCAATGCGATGGCAGGACGTATGCCGGGTATTTTCTCTTACAATAAATCCGGTATGCCGGGTGTATCTTCCCCGATCACGATCCGTGGCGTCAATACACCCAACAATACAAATCCGACTTACGTCATCGACGGCGTTGTTCGTGAAAAAGCAGACTTCGATGCTTTGGATCCGAACACGATCGAGAACATTTCCGTATTGAAAGACGCAGCATCCGCTGCCGTTTATGGCTCTCGTGCCTCTAACGGCGTGATTGTCGTTTCGACAAAACGCGGTAAAAACCAAAAGCCTCAGTTTAGCTATTCAGGTCTATTCGGAACGGACCGTCCAACCCGCACACCGGAAGTGATGAACGCTTATGACCGGACTGTATATCTAAATAACCAATTCATGTATAATGGCATCCCGGAAACAGATTCCCGCTACTACACAGCCGACGAACAAGAATACTTCAAAACACACAGTACAAACTGGTTCGACCTCGCTTGGAAAAACCCGTTTACGACACAGCACAACCTAAGTGTCAACGGGGGTAGCGAACGTATCAATTACTTTATGTCAGCCGGTTATTACAGCCAGAGCGGAACATTCAACAACCTGGACTTCACACGTTACAGTTTCCGTTCGAATGTAGATGCCAAAGTTGCGGATAACTTTACGATCGGATTGGATGTGGACGGTAATATGAGCGACCAACGCACACCTTACTGGCCTCATGACTCTGATAAAGATTTGATGAACGATATGTATCGTGCCCTACTAAACTTCCCGACTACCGAGCCGGCCTATATAAACGGAAAGCCGAACGCAACCATCTACAACTGGAATATTCTGGAAGCAATCAACAACGGGCATGTTTCCAAAAAACATAACACACTGAACACGAAGTTAAGCGCCAAATGGGAAATTCCTTGGGTAGAAGGCTTGACAGCAAACGCGATGTTCAACTATCGCCGTTATTACGAGAATGAAAAACAGGTAGGAAAAGAGTATACCTTATATATACACGAAACGAGCGGCGGACATAACCACATCATCCGCGACGACGCCCCGGTTGTCGGCACACGTACGAGAACCGAAAACGGAAACTTCGTCCGAAAAGACTTCAACGAAACGAGCGCTTATACGCTAAACTTGCAGTTAAACTATAACCGGACATTCGGCAAACACGACATCGGCGCCATGTTCCTCTATGAGCAATACGAAGAATGGGGTGATATGTTTTGGGCACAGCGCAAGCAATTGCTTTCATCTTCCCTTGAACAGCTATTCGCCGGAAGTGCGGACAGCCAGTGGAAAGATGCTGATGGTCACGAATCGGAAATTGGACGCATCGGTTACGTCGGCCGTGTGAACTACGGTTTCGACAACCGCTATCTATTAGAAGCCAACTTCCGTTACGACTCGTCCGTAAAATGGATTCCGGGCAAGCGTTGGGGATTTTTCCCGTCTGTTTCAGCCGGTTGGCGCGTGACTGAAGAAAATTTCTTCAAGCAGAACGAAAAACTGAACTTTATCAGTAATCTGAAATTACGTGCATCCTATGGTACATTAGGGAACGACGGAGGAGACGATGTTGCTTATTACCAATATTTAAGTAAATTTACAACAGGAACCAATGCCGTCTTCGGTTCAGGTGCAACCGGTATTCTACCGGGTGTTTATCCAAGCAAAGGCATCACTTGGGAAACAACCACGACAGCCGACGTCGGCTTTGACTTGGGATTGTGGAACGGACTGCTAAGCCTCGAATTTGATTACTTCCATAAGAAAACTTCAGATATCCTGATGGACCGTAAACGTACAATTCCGGGGACTTTCGGAGCCACATTACCGAAAGAGAACTACGCAGAGATGGTAAACCAGGGATGTGAGTTCATGTTGCGCCACGATAATAAGATCGGTAACTTCACATATTATGTATCCGGTAACTTCTCTTTCGCCCGCAACCATTACACGTATATCGACGAATCGGCAAACGCCTATGAATGGGAAATAAAGACAGGACGCCCGATCAACTTCATCACTGGCTACATCGCCGACGGTATCGCCCGTACGGATGAAGATTTAGCTGGACTGCCGCTCTATAACGGCGGATTCGAATGGTCGAAAGGCGACATTATCCTGAAAGATATCCACGGTGCAGGCGGCGTCGGAGGCCCTGACGGAGTTGTCGACGGTAACGACCAAGCCGTTCTTTCGCTCTACAGCAAAGACCCGGAAATCATCTACGGTATCAGTTTAGGAGGTGAATGGAAAGGTATCGACTTCACAGCCTTCTTCCAAGGCGTAGGCCATCGAAGCATCATGTTCCCGAACCGCGGCGATACCTGGACAGAACAGACCGTTCTGAACATATGGTCGGACGCTTATTCACCCGACAACACAGACGGTAAATATCCGCGCGTCGGTGGTACAGGCTCGAAAGGCGCCAACGGACAGGCTTCTTCATTCTGGTTGATGAACGGTAACTATTTCCGTTGCAAAAACATCGAGCTCGGCTATACGTTGCCGAAACAGTGGGTGAATTCGATCGGTGTAGATCGTTGCCGTGTCTACGTTTCAGGCACAAACCTGTTCGTATTCGACCACATTGGCATCTACGATCCCGAAAACAGCGGTGACCGTGGAGCTTATCAGTATCCGTTGACAAAAAGTTTCAACTTTGGTATCAATGTAAGTTTCTAACAATTTGAGTAATTAGATATGAAAAAGATATTTATAACATGTGCTGCCATTCTGGCATTATTCTCTTCCTGCACCAGCGTACTGGATAAGGAAGACCTAAGTTCAATCTCGGAGGACAAGGTTTGGGTTGACAAAACGCTGACTACAGCTTTTCTCAATGCTTTATATGTTTCCATCCCAAGTTGGGATACGGCCGTGGCCGATGCGACCGACGAAGCGACGGGCGGAGGCAACTGGACACAGGGAACCACCACACCGGACAATATGAGTGACACGAAAGATTCCGCCCCGACCTGGTATTGGCCCTATTCTGACATCCGAAACTGCAATATTTTCATTCAGAATGCACAGAATCCCGAAGTCTGTACGATAGACCGTGAACTAGCCGACCGTCTGACTTACGAAGCCCGTTTCATTCGTGCTTACCTCTATTTCGAAATGGTCAAACGTTACGGTGGTGTCCCACTGATCACTATCCCGCAAGAAATGACGGACGACCTCTATGTGAAACGTAACTCTACAAAAGAATGTTTCGATTTCATTATCGACGAACTGAAAGCTTGTGCAGAAGGGTTGCCAGACTCTTATTCGGCTGAAGACTTGGGCCGCGTGACGAAAGGTGCAGCCAAGGCATTCCTCGGACGCGTATTCTTGTTCCGTGCTAGTCCACAGTTCAACCCGAACAACAACAACGAACATTGGCAAACCGCCTACAACTACAACAAAGAGACACTGAATTACCTGATCGGACAAGGCCATGCCTTGTATGATGATTACGGAAAACTGTTCCTAGATGAGATGAACAAAGAGGTAATTTTTGCCATCCGCTACGAAAACCCGACCCGCACACAGAAAAGAGATGCAACCGTCCGTCCGATCACGTTCTCGATGAACAACACCGGTGGTAACCACCCGACACAGGAAGTGATTGACCGCTTCCCTACTATAGACGGAGGGACTTACACCTATGCCGATTGGGAAAAGGAAGGCAAAGATATCTTCGCCTTGTGGGAAAATCGGGACAAACGTTTTTATGCGACAATCGTCTATCAGGGGGTGACTTATTTCAATACCGTAATGGAACTGAACGAAAATGCGCAAAACGACTATGCCTACGGCAAAAACGTCGGATCGAAAACCGGCTATTATTCCCGTAAAGCCATTGACGAAAGCCTTTCAGTGACAGACTGCCAAAAATCTGGAACCGACTATATTGACATTCGCCTGGCCGAAGTAATGCTGAACTATGCCGAAGCTGCCGTCGAGGTCGGAAAGACAAACGAAGCATTCGATATGTTGAAACAGATCCGCAAGCGTGCAGGCATCAATGAAACTAGTTCCAATCCGGAAATGAAAGGCAAAGTTTACGGATTGAACCCAAACATGAACCAGACGGAAATGCGTGAAGCAGTTCGCGAAGAACGTTTTATCGAATTGTTGTTCGAACAAAAACGTTTATGGGATATGCGCCGCTGGATGATCTACGACAAATTGATGAACGGGCAAGGCAAACGCCATGCCTTAGTGATGAACAAGCAGGCCGATAATACATACACGACCTATCTGTTCGACCGTGATAACACGCCGATGATCACCAACCAGAACATCTACTTCCTGCCGATGAAACGCAGCGAGATGAGTAACAATCCGAACCTGGAACAGACGAAAGGCTGGGAAAACGGGACGTTCGACCCGCAAGCTGGACTCTGATCCCTCCTACATTTAATAACGAAAGCCCTCCCCGCTCCGGAAGGGCTTTTGTTATTAAACTCTGCTTCCATCGGATTCCCGATATGGCAGGAAACAATGTCAGAACTGGAAGTAGATAAATGGTTGCACCCCGGCACTCTTGAACTGCACGACAACAAAGATCGCAATCGCCAGCATCACCGCCTGAACAAGCAAAGGAGAACGGGTAACGACTGCCTGCAAACCGTTTTCCGCCGATTTCGGCATGAAATGCAGGATATAACCCACCACCATCAAGACGAACACTCCTTTATAGCCCACCACAAACTGCATAAAGACCTCCGGATGGAAATTCGTGAAAATCTGCGTCAGCACCTCGCCAACCGTTTGCATCGAGTCAGCCCGGAACAGAATCCAGCCAAAGCACACCAGATGGAAAGTGATCAGAACACCTATCACTCTTCTCCAGGGTTTCATTTCTGATCCTAATGGTTTGAAACTGCTGAAATGGTTCATCACGAACTTATGGACGGCCAGTGCAACTCCATGCAGGGCGCCCCAAAGGATAAAACTCACGGAGGCTCCGTGCCATAAACCGCCCAACAACATCGTTATCAGCAGGTTGATGTATGTCCGTATTTTCCCTTTCCGATTACCTCCGAGTGAAATATACAAATAGTCTTTCAACCAAGAAGAGAGCGAGATATGCCAACGTCGCCAGAATTCCGTAATGGTCGCCGATTGGTAAGGCGAATCGAAGTTCACATTAAAACGGAAACCTAACAACAATGCAATTCCGATCGCCATATCCGAATAGCCGGAAAAATCACAATAGATCTGCAAGGCATAACCATACACACCCAACAGATTTTCCACCCCTGTATAGAGCAAAGGAGCATCGAATATGCGGTCGACGAAGTTCAAGCTGATATAGTCGGATATGACGGTTTTCTTGAAGAGCCCGCACAAGACGAGGAAAAGTCCTTCTCCGAACTCCGCCCGCGTAACAACCGGAGTTTTATAAATCTGAGGAATAAAATCGCGTGCCCGGACGATTGGACCGGCCACCAGCTGCGGGAAGAAGGATACATAGAAAACATAGTCGATCCAACGCCGGAGGGGATCTATCCTACCCCGGTACACATCAATCACGTAGCTGATGGTCTGGAAAGTAAAGAAGGAAATGCCGACCGGCAGAAAGATATCCAACGGCTGATAGGTAATGTTCTGCAACGAGGTATTCCCTAACTGATACCCCAACTCATGAGCAACGGCAGCCATGATCTCCCGTAGGAAATTGAAGTATTTGAAATATCCCAACAGCCCTAAGTCAACGCACAGGCTCAGGACAACCCATGCTTTGCGCTTCCATCGGGAAGCCGTCTTGGCCATACACTGCGCAATGCAAAAATCGGATGTTGCGACAAACAGCAGGAGAAAGAAAAACAATCCGCTGCTCTTATAATAGAAATAGATGGAAAACAACGTAACGTAAATGATACGCGTCAGCAAATGCTTCCTGAGCGACATATAAATAATCAGGAAACCGATAAAAAGGAAGAAAAACAATCCGCTGCTGAAAAGTATCGGAGCATTGTGATGGTAGGTCAATATATCGCCAAGTTTGTCGAATGAGAGCTGAGACCAATATTCTCCCATTTTATTTATAAAATCATTCATCATCTTTTCTGATTTTCAACATTTGATTATAAGATTGCATTAGGGCACGATATAACAAGGTTCCTTGCTCACGATAGCCATCCTTTGTGAAATGAATACGGTCACGGCCCATCAGTTTTTCCTTGCGCCATTTGGTGCAGGAGCTTTTCCCTCCCGTAGCGGCAAAGAGATCCCAGCAAGCTACGCCCTCTTCACGTGCCGCCTTTACAATCGCCTTTGCAGCAAGTTGGGTATTCGAGTTACGGACATACGTCCGTTTTTTATTGACATAAGTCCGCTTGTAGCATTCCGGCGGAGTGGTGAGCAGAATAACCGTTTCAGGCATCTGTTTCTTGACGAGAGAAACGAACGCACGTATCTGTCCGCCAAATTCTTCCGAACGGAAGCGGCGGCCGAAGGTTTCGTTCGTACCCAACGAAATAATCAGCAAAGAAGGTTTCAACAGGGCCAAATGACGAACGTACGCTTCGTCTGTGTAATTGACATACATCGCCCCGTTCACGCCGACCGAATGGTAGAGGACACCCGGATAACCGTTCGTCAGGCTGAAACCATAATAAACATTTTTGAAGTTGGAGGCCGGAAGCAGCTTATCCGTGCCTTGTTTCCGCCGGGTACTGTGCAGCTGCAACGTATCTACCGGATGAGAAATACGGAAGGTATCGGCCAAGACACCTGCGACAGCCGGAACCGTAGCCAAGGATGTCTGTATGGAATCTTTGAACGAACCGGCCGGCAACATAGGCATGGCTTTCTCCCCCCGGTAAAGGATCGCCTGGTTGAAGGAATAGCCGGCCCCGTTGTTAGGCGCTATCCGAACGTCCAAATTGATGGAAGGAGAAACGGACTGGATACCGATTCCACCGATTCCAACAGGACATTTCTTATTGGCTTGGATACAGCGTCCCGTCACCCATTCGCGGACGGAAGAAGAGATGAAATAATCGTCCGGCTCATTCGTCTTGCTCAACTTGAAAGGGGCAATCCATCCACGTCCGGCATTCCCGAACTGCGCCTGCAAAAGACGCATCACTTTACCGGAATAATAACCGGCCTGTATGTGAGAATCGCCTAAATGGACGATTGTCAATACGGTATCCTTCCCCGCTCCGAGCGAATCCAGTTCGTCAAAGAAGGATTGCAGCGAAGAGGGCGACTGGATCGAATCGACCTCCTTCCCGATCGAATAAATGCGGGAAGGGAGCGGGATCGTATCAATACTCCCCTGTTCCCACGCTTGACACGGGATCGCCAATTTTCCTTTCACTCCGGCAGAACTGGCGGCCATCAAAACCAGGCAAGCCGATAGACTAATGAGCCACTTTGTCTGCTTCATCATAAAACTCCTTTTCTAATAATATTGCCTTCAACAAGGCAGAAGCTATCTCTTTTCCTCCCCTGAAACTCAAATGGGTATAGTCTTTGCTAGCCCAATTGTTCTCCACGAAACGGATCATGCTGTTCTCTCCTCCCATCGCCCCAAAGACATTCCAGAAAGCGACCCCCGAACGGCGAGCCGCCTGCCGCTGTGCGTGCAGCAAGGCTAATACGGCAGGCATCGTTTCGAAGGTTCCGTCCACTTGTCGGCTCCTGTCCGAAACCCCCAGCATCAGGATATCGGCATCCGGAAAACAAACGCGTACGTGGCGTACGGCTTCTTCCATCCGCTTGGCGTACCAGCCATACTGGAGAACGCTGTCGCTGACGATATTCAACCCGTACTGCAAAACGACCAGATCATAGGGACGTATCTCGTTCAACTCTCGGCAACGGGTGCTGTCCAATCTCGAAAGGATCATCCCCGAATTGCCACGCAACGAATAATTGTCCACGATCACCCCAGAATTATCTTCGAGTGCAACCCCGAGAGCACGGAAACCGGCCGTATCGACAAAGCTGAAGGAGGCTTCCGTAAAGGTTCCTGTTTGTTCGTATTGCGTGATGGCGGTTGTCGGTTCCAAGGTCTCGCAGATCGTGTCCTGCGTGCCGTTGCAAACCAAAGTCATCTGTGTACGGATATTCTTTTCATACAAGAATTTAAGGGAAGAAACCGTTTTCAACTCCGGATAACGGTCTGTCATCTTGATCGAGATAGATGGCTTCTCCCCTTTCGGTTCGAACGTCATTCCGGAAAGCGTATACCGATGATGATGATCCGTCAACATGGACCAGGTGGTCCAACCTTCCGCCTTTTGCTCGATCGTCGGACGGAACTGGGCGGCTACCGACGTAACCGGAACGAAACCGACTCCGCGTCCTCCGAACCGCTCCTGCATACCCGAACGGAAATCAGCCACCACAATGTCACCTTCGATAAACGAATCACCCAAAAAGGCGACACGCACCGGGCGGTTCGCCTGCCTGCTATTTCTTAAAGCGGCAAAAAAACGTTTCAAACCGATATGGCCGACAGAGTAATCCTCGATACGCGTTCCCAACGAATCGGCTCCCTTGTCCGCATACATAACCTTGTAAAGCGAATCGCGTAATGCGAGGGCGACGGAATCGATACCTGTCGTTTTCAGGATCGAATCACGCACGGCGGCCGAATCTATCCGGACCGTATCCGGTTGTTCCAATTGCATACGCAAGGAATCCATAGACAGGGATTCTGGTTTTATCCTGAGATCGGAAAGTAAATCAACTTTTTTTATTTTCATCCCGAACAGCTGGTCCGGTAAGTAATAAAGTCCCAAGCAGATACCAAACGCAAGAAGTAGCAGGAGCAAAAGCCTGCCGAAATTATTATCTTTATTCATCTAAGTCCTCTCTTTCGAAGCTACAAAGATAAGTACAAATACAATTTATTACAAACTCGACCGTTTCATAATTATATATTTTGATACACACCATCAACAAACTACAAATATGGAAACTCCGAAAAACAGAAACTGGAAAGTACTGAAAAGTGAATACCTATCCAGCCAACCTTGGTTCACCGTGCGCAGGGAGGAAGTGGAATTGCCGAACGGAAACAGGATTCCTGAATATTATATATTCGAATATCCAGAATGGATCAATGTGATCGCAATCACCAAAGAGCAGAAATTCGTATTTGTAAGCCAATACCGTCATGGACTGGGTATCACGGCTTACGAACTTTGCGCCGGTGTCTGCGAAAAGGAAGACGCCTCCCCACTCGTCTCCGCCCAACGGGAATTGCTCGAAGAGACCGGCTACGGCAACGGAAATTGGAGCGAACTGATGGTAATAGGCGTCAATCCGAGTACCCACACCAACCTGACTTATTGCTATCTTGCCACAGATGTAGAGTCAGTCATGGCACAACATCTGGAAGACACGGAAGACCTCAGCGTCCACCTTCTGACTCTCGACGAAGTAAAAGAATTGTTGCTAAACGACCAGATCAAACAAGCGCTCCATGCCGCCCCACTTTGGAAATACATGGCGATGAATCATTTGATCTGAGATATTTCCTGAACTCAGGCGAACAAAAGCAGACAAACCATAAAAATAAAGCTTCATGCCTTTGCCACAATAATTCCATCGGCATGGCACGACCGTTTCACCAGTATGGCACAACCGTTTCATCGACATGGCACAAACTCTTCCTGCCTATGATACTACTAGGACATGCTGCTCCGCCTGATAATAACCGTATATTTTGCATAATCCCGAAAAAGCGTTATTTTTGTTCGCATTAGCAACATGTCTCCAATGAAGTTTAAACTTAATATCATATTCGCGTTATTTTTTACCATATTTTGCGTCAACCGTTTACAGGCCCAGGAAAAAGCCTTTCCCAAGAAAGGAGAAGGCATCACCCTGTTCCTCAAACGCCATAACCGTACAGGTATTTCATATCAGAAACAGTTCATCGAGCTGAACAAGAACAAGTTAGGCAATGGGAATACCCTTAGGATAGGAGTCAAATATACGCTTCCCCCCTTACAGGGAAAAGAAGCTGTTGCATCCGCCATCAAACGAGCGAACTATGAACCGTTGTTCGGCAAAGAACTGGCCTCCTATAAGGTAACATCGTCCGAACTAAAAGGAGCCTGTTTCTATCTGGTCAGCGGACACGGAGGCCCTGATCCAGGAGCAATCGGACGGATTGGCAAAATCGAGTTGCACGAAGACGAATATGCCTACGACATCGTACTCCGTCTGGCACGCAACCTGATGACAAAAGGAGCCAAAGTCCACATTATCATTCAAGATGCCAAAGACGGGATACGGGATGACAAATACCTGAAGAACAGTAAACGGGAAACTTGTATGGGTAGCCCTATTCCTTTTAACCAGGTCCGTCGCCTGAAACAACGAAGTGACAAGATAAACACCCTGTTCAAGCAGGATAAATACGCCTACAAACGAGCTATCTTCGTGCATGTGGACAGCCGGAACAAGGGACACCAGACCGATGTTTTTTTCTACCACCAGAATAAAAACTCCGAAAGCAAGCATCTGGCGAAAACCATGCGGACAACTTTCACCCATAAATATAAGAAGCACCAGCCGGGACGAGGATTTACCGGAACAGTGGACGGACGGAACTTATACGTGTTGAGACATACGACACCGGCCTCCGTTTTCGTCGAGTTAGGTAATATCCAAAACAGTTTCGACCAGCAGCGAATCATCCTGAGCGACAACCGTCAGGCACTCGCGAATTGGCTTTGCGAAGGATTTGTCACCGATTACAACCGCTACAAGAAAAAAACACGGTAAAAAAACAACATTCATCCGTTAAAAAGATTACTTTTGCATATGAAACTAAATAAAACATCGTTTTAAGCATACCATGAGTAATCCATATATATCCCCGTTCGCGAAACCCGTATATGTAATGTTGAAGCCTGTCGGTTCAGTTTGCAACCTGGCGTGCGAATACTGTTATTATCTGGAGAAAGGGAAACTTTATCCAGAGGTGAAAAATCATATCATGAGCGAACAGTTACTGGAAAAATTCATCAAGGAATATCTGGAATGTCAGACGATGCCGCAGGTTCTCTTTACCTGGCACGGTGGTGAAACGCTGATGCGTCCGATCAGTTTCTATCGGAAAGCACTGGAATTGCAACGCAAGTACGGCCACAGACGCCAGATAGACAACTGTATCCAGACAAACGGGACACTGCTGAACGACGACTGGTGTCGTTTCTTCAAAGAGAACAACTTCCTCGTGGGAGTTTCGATAGACGGCCCGCAGGAGTTTCATGACGAATATCGTCGCAACAAGCAGGGACTCCCCTCCTTCTATAAAGTGATGAAGGGAATCGAACTGCTGAAAAAGCATGGCGTGGAATACAACGCAATGGCAGTCGTCAATGACTACAACGTAGATTATCCGCTGGAATTCTATCACTTTTTCAAGGAAATAGATTGCCACTATATCCAATTCACCCCGATTGTAGAACGCCTCGGATTCCATCAGGACGGAACGTTGCTCACCTCGCCGGAACAGCAGGATGCCAACATCAAACTAGCCCCTTTCACGGTCGACGCCGGAAAATGGGGAGATTTCCTCTGTGCGGTCTTCGACGAATGGCTGAAAGAGGATGTCGGTAATTATTATATCCAGCTTTTCGACTCCACACTGGCAAACTGGGTAGGCGAACAACCGGGCGTCTGTACGCTGGCACGCACTTGCGGACATGCCGGTGTGATGGAGTTCAATGGCGACGTATATGCCTGCGACCACTTTGTATTCCCGGAATATAAGTTAGGTAACATCCATACCCAGACGCTTACCGAGATGATGTACAGCCAACGCCAACTGAAGTTCGGAGCAGACAAATATGAAACACTCCCTACCCAATGCAAGGAGTGTGACTACCTGTTTGCCTGCAACGGCGAATGTCCTAAGAACCGTTTTCTCCATACGGCAAACGGCGAACCCGGATTGAACTATCTATGTAGAGGTTACAAGAAATTTTTTAAGCACGTGGCTCCTTACATGGATTTCATGAAAAAAGAATTGTTGGCCGAACGCCCGCCAGCCAACGTCATGCAATGGGCAAAAGAGAATAAACTATAATCGAACATATGAAAATCAACAGACGTGATTTTATCAAAACAGGAGGTATGGTTATGCTTGGATCATTAGCAGTTCCCTCATTCCTGGGAAGTTGTACCGGAAACAAGGTAGATCAGGCTACCGGTATCTCATTCGCTCAGAACCATTTTGGTGTCAGTGAAAACGACATGAAGAAAGTGTTGGCAGCAGCACTTGAGAAAGGAGGCGACTATGCAGATCTTTTCTTTGAACATTCCTACCGGAACAATATCGGATTGCAAGACGGAGCCGTAAACCGTGCTTCGTCCAATATCGATTTCGGTATGGGAGTACGTGTATTGGCCGGTGATCAGACCGGTTATGCGTATGTGGAAAACGTGACTCTCGACGAGATGCTGAAAGCTGCCCGCACGGCAGCCCGTATCGCAACCGGCTCGGCAGGAAAAGCTCCGGTTGCCCTGACGGAGGAACCGATCCCGAATAATTATTACGGTGTACAAACTCCTTGGGACGAGCTCGCCGTAAATGCAAAGACCCCGTATCTTCAGAAACTGAACGATCAGATTTTTGCGCTTGACAAACGGGTGCACAAAGTGATGGCTTCGTTGGGAGACACGACTTCACACATCTTGTTCTGCAACTCCGAAGGACAGATGTACTACGACTATCGTCCGATGGTGACGCTGGGGGCAGTCTGTATCATGGAGGACAACGGGAAGATCGAAAATTCATATGCATCCCGCGCTTTCCGCATGGGAGCCGAATTCCTGACAGATGATATCATTGCCGAAGTAGCTAAGGAGGCAGTAGAGAAAACCTCCATCCTATTCCAAGCTATCAAGCCTAAAGGAGGCGAAATGCCGGTCGTAATGGGTGCAGGAGGTTCCGGCATCTTGTTGCACGAAGCAATCGGCCATGCTTTCGAAGCTGACTTCAATCGCAAGAATACATCGATCTTCTCCGACCAGCTGAACAAAAAGGTTTGTAACGAGCATATCAATGTGGTGGACGACGGTACGATTCCTTTCAACCGCGGTTCTGTCAATATCGATGACGAAGGTATCGCCGGGCAAAAGACTTATATCGTGAAAGAAGGCATTCTGACCAGCTACCTGCACGACCGTATCAGTGCCAAACATTACGGTATACCTTCAACGGGGAACGGTCGCCGTGAATCATTCCGCCAGATGCCGATCCCGCGTATGCGCGCTACCTATATGGAAGCCGGAAACGTGACGGAAGAAGAAATGATCTCGACGGTGAAGAAAGGTATCTATGCCTCTAGCTTCACCAACGGGCAAGTACAGATCGGTGCAGGCGACTTCACCTTCTTCGTGAAAGACGGTTATCTAATCGAAAATGGTAAACTGACACAGCCGATCAAAGATATCAATATCATCGGTAACGGTCCACGTGCATTGGCCGATATCACGATGGTCGGAAACAATTACAAGATGGATAACGGCACCTGGACATGCGGCAAGGACGGACAATCCTGTCCGGTAACCTGCGGTATGCCGTCAGCCTTAGTTAGTAAACTTACTGTAGGAGGAGAAAATTAAAAAGATTTATGATTTATGCGTTGTCTACACACCCATAAATCATAAATCCAAAGTCATAATCATAAATCTAAAATCATAAATCATTAGACATGATAACGAACGAAAATAAAAAACTGGCTCAGTGGGCCATGGAATTTGCCCTGAAAAACGGTTGCCAGGCCTCACGTGTAAGTATCTATAATGGATCGAGCAGTTCCTTCGAAATACGTGATATGAAAATGGACCGCTTGCAACAGGCATCGGAAAACAGTTTGGTGATCCATCTGTTTGTGGACGGACGTTTCGGTTCCTTCTCTACAAACCGTCTGGATAAAAAGGAACTGGAAAGTTTTATCCGTAACGGTATCGCTTCCACTCGCTTCCTGGCGGAAGACAAGGCGCGTACGTTACCCGACTCTTCTCTCTATTATAAAGGAGGCGGCGCCGACTTGCAACTGATCGATCCGAAGTTCGACTCAATCCAGCCGGACGACAAAGTGACACTGGCCATGAACGTCTGCAACGAAATGATGGGAAAAGACCCCCGTATTATCTCGGTCAATTCATCCTACAGCGATGAAAAGGATTTCAAATATATGGTTGCCAGCAACGGCTTCGAAGGGGAAGCATCCGGTTCTTCTTTCAGCCTAGTTGCCAGCGTAAGCATCAAAGGTGAAGGGGATGCTCGCCCGGAATCCTATTGGTTCGATTCTTCACTTTACTATGATAAGTTAATTAAAGAAGGTCTGGGAACAAAGGCCCTGGAACGTGTAATGCGTAAACTGGGACAGAAAAAGGTCGCTTCCGGCAAGTATCAGATGGTTGTGGACAATATGAATTCCTCCCGTTTGCTTTCTCCGGTAATCGATGCATTATATGGTTCTTCCATCCAGCAGAAAAACTCTTTTTTGTTGGATAAAATCGACCAGAAAGTATTGGGTGACAAACTAACGGTTATCGATGAACCCCACATGGTGGGTACATCCGGTGCCCGATATTTCGATGGCGAAGGTGTAGCGACAAAACGTATGCCTGTGTTTGAAAACGGTATCCTGAAAACCTATTATATCGATACCTATTCAGCCAACAAGATGAATATGAGACAAACGATTGCCTCCCCTTCTATCCTGACCATGCAAATGGGAAATAAGGATACGGATGGTCTGATTGCTTCTGTCGACAGAGGTATTCTGGTGACGGGTTTCAACGGCGGTAACAGCAACAGTACGACCGGTGACTTCTCTTACGGTGTAGAAGGTTTCCTGATCGAAAAAGGCAAACTGACACAACCCATCTCCGAAATGAACGCAACAGGCAACATGATTTCCTTGTGGAGTAATTTAGCCGAAGTCGGCAATGACCCGCGCACATTCTCCAGTTGGCGTGTTCCTTCTCTAATATTCGACGGGGTCGATTTTAGCGGGTTATAAGAAATAATATATATTGTTAAATAGTAGATGGATATAGAAGTGAATCCTAAAAGTTAGACAAAAACATTTAGAATTCACTTCATTATATTTTGTCTATACCAAAAGATAACAGAATAAACAGAGGCATCTTGATCTTCCAACATTTCCTTCTCTTTCTGTTTTTCATATAATTGTTCAACAGATTTGGTGTCCCTCCCAAACATTTGATAAAGGAATCAAATCTGGTATATTTAATAAATGTCAGATACGGAAAATAGGTGTTCACTGAGCGCCTTTAAGGCATGCACTTTATCCTCCGCTTTCATCACCAACGATACGTTACTACTACTACCACCGTATGAAATCATTCGTACGGGAATATCTTTCAACGCATTGATGATGCGTGCCTCAAAACCGACATTTTGCCATTCCAAGTCACCAACAACACAAACAATCACCATATTCTTTTCGACTGTAATCGTTGCGTATTCCCTTAATACACCCACAATCTCGTCTATGTGCTTGTCATTATCAATCGCTACGGAAACTCCGATATCAGAAGTAGTCACCATGTCCACCGGTGTATTGTAATTATAGAATGTATCAAACACGATGCTCAGAAAATGAGGTGTCGGTATCGTATGTAGCGACTTGATCTTGACATATGTGATATTGTCTTTGGCGGCAACAGCTTTGATCGCCTCTTTTTCAGCAGTGTTCGAGATCAATGTACCTGACGCACTTGGTTGCAACGCGTTCAAAAGGCGTACCGGAATGTTCTTTTCCTTGGCAGGTAGGATACAAGCCGGATGCAGTATCTTAGCACCGAAATGCGCCAACTTGGCTGCTTCGTCGAAGTTCAATTGTCTGACAGGAGCGGTATCATTGACAAACCGTGGGTCATTATTATGCATTCCGTCAATATCCGTCCATATCTGTATCTCTTCTGCTTGGATAGCCGCTCCGATTAAAGAGGCGGTGTAATCACTTCCTCCCCTTTCCAAGTTGTCAATACTGCCGTAGGCATTCCGGCAAATAAAACCTTGCGTGATATATATTTCAGCCTCCTTGTTTTGCTCCAAAAGAACCTTTAGGTGTTTAGAGATATATTCCATATCCGGTTCATTGTCCACCGTAATCCGCATGAAGTTCAACGCAGGCAATAAAGCAACCTCCACCCCCTGTTCTTCCAGATAACAGGCCATCAGAAAAGTCGATATCAACTCACCCTGCACCAAGATTTCCTTTTCATCGAATACGCTGAAAGGCATATTTGAGAAAGACCAGACATGTTGAAACCGTTCGAGCATGTATTGCATGGCTTTTTCCTTGTAGACATCACTCCGGTATAATTCTTCTATATGATTGACATAAGCCTGCTCCAAGGAAGAAAGGACCGCATTGGCTTTTTCCGGATCTTTTTTGTGAAAACATTCAGATATCTCCACTAAAGAGTTTGTTGTCCCAGCCATAGCAGAGAGCACTACTATTTTCTGTTCCTGATCGCAAACTATTGACGCAACATTCTTGATCCGCTGGGCAGAACCGACTGAAGTACCACCAAATTTTAATACTTTCATTAGACTATCTGATTTTTGATTTTACTTTTTATACATTAAATCTAACCACGAACGTACTACCTTTACCGACTTCGCTTTCGATATGGATCGTACCACCATGAGCTTCCACAAAGTCCTTGCTGATGGCAAGTCCTAAACCACTACCTTGTACTTTTGTTCCTGGGACACGGAAATAGTGATCAAAAATACTTTCGTGGTAACGCGAATCAATGCCCTTTCCGAAGTCCTTGACATAAATCTCGACGGCTTTGTCGATCTGTCGTGCACCGATGACGATCCTCCCGTTCTCCGATGAATAACGGATGGCGTTCGACAACAGATTGGTCACAACCCAAGCAATCTTCTCGCTGTCAACAAACAACTTGGCAATCTTTTCGGGATATTCCACTTCGATCTGACAGTTAAAACGCTCGGCTTGTACCTGGTTCGCCTTGATGGCATAGTTAATCAGTTCGATCGGTTTGGTAATCTTCGGATTCAAATAGAGCTTACCACTCTCTACCTGTGACATCTTCAACAATTCACTAGTGATCTCCAACAAACGATCGCTATTCTCCTTTATGTTCCTAGAAAGGCTCTCCTGTTCTGTATTTAGCTTTCCTATCCTGTTATCTTCCAGTAATTTCAAGCTCATCATAATAGCTGATATCGGTGTTTTCAGTTCATGGGAAATCGTCGAAATAAAGGTTGTCTTTGCAATATCTTTTTCTTTAAATTCGGTCACGTTCTTCAACAAGATCACATCCCCGACATACTTACTCTCTAGTCCGGTCTGCTTGTTGACGTTGATCGGAATGTATTTTACCTGAAAATAGCTTTCTTTATTGTCTGCGTAAATTTTCAACGGGTCCTTATTGTCATCGGGATGAACTAATTGCCGAATCAAACGGCGGAGCAAATCATTTTTTAACGCCACTTCGGGAGCCGGCCTGCCAATAATGTTTTCCCGCGTCAAATTCAAAACAGTCAAAGCCTCGTCATTAACAAACAAAATCTTCCGTTCCTTACTCAAGCCTATGATAGGTTCTGCTATGCTGTTGATAATTGTTTCTATATATTTTTTTCCCTGCAGGATATCTTCCAGCGAACTGTTCCTGTATTCGGCCAATCGCTCAGCCATCTCGTTAAACAATGTAGCTATTTCCTTGAACTCCGGCTCATTCCCCAAATCGAGCCGCTTACTGTAATTGGCATTGGTGATTTCCTTGATGCCATCCGTCAATTTCCGGATCTGTACGCTGACCGAACGTGGTAAACGAACCAGAAAGAGGAAAGCGATCGTGATACAAGCAATCCCTACCGTCCAGATCCCAAAAAGAGATCTTTTCGCTGTGTGGACAGCCACTTCATTCTTTTCATAAATGGCAGACATATTGACCGCCATAATGGTATAGATCGTCTGGCGTATTTGCCGAATCGATTCATCATCCATGTCATCCAATGCCTTTTCACAGTACGAACTTAACCGGTTGGTCAGTACGTCTTCATCCTTCTCTGTCAGATTGTTTCTCTGAGCCTCCAACCCGGCCTCAAAGTTTTTTCGGGCATTCGGATTTTCCCGAATGGCATCCAATGACTCAAGCATCTGACGGGAATAAAGGAGTGAATTATAATTATCCGCCAGAATATTCTGCGTGTCATCTGATACATTATGAATGTTTTTTATAGCCAATCCCCCTAATAAAGTGATCAAGACAAATAAAAGCCCTATTCCATAAGTCAACTTTGTTTTTATATTCATTTTTATATAAGGATTTTTTAAGCTAATATTATCAAATCAATACCTAATTGAGCTAATTCTTCTAACATGTTCCGATAATGAACCATAGCAAGGATAACGGAAGGGTATTTTAAAGTCGGTCGTCCAATACATAATGTGCTGATTTGTTTTTCTTTACAAGCCTGCACTATCGCATCCGTTATATGTGGGGATTGCACTTGAATAACTTCTCCTCCGAGTTCTGTTGCCAGCTTGAAATGGTTCAGTAAATGTCTTTGGCTTGCCAACGAAATCCGGTCCGAACTTTCCCTAGGGGTTTGTACATACAATACAAAGAACTTGGTGTTATATCGGGTAGCCAACCGCGCGACTTTCCGTATGATCTTACGAGGGGTTTTCTCATTACTGCTGATACAGGCCATAAACCTTTCATGCCGCACGCCAAGATTCTCAGGAATAGTACTTTCCACTTTTTTTTCTACCCGCAAAGCAACCTCTTTCAATGCCAATTCCCTAAGCTGAAGAATATGCTCAGCCTTAAAGAAATTATTCAATGCTGTTTGTATCTTATCAGGTTTGTATATTTTTCCGGCTTTTAACCGAGCCAGCAGTTCGTCAGCAGTAAGGTCTATATTGACTACTTCATCCGCCTGCTCCAGTACGATATCAGGAATACGCTCCTTGACCTCAATGCCAACCACGTCCTGCACCATCTCGTTTAATCCTTCTATATGCTGAATATTAACTGCCGTAATTACACTGATACTGGCATCCAGTATATCCATAACATCCTGCCAACGTTTTTCATTCTTACTGCCTTCAACATTGGTATGAGCCAATTCGTCAACGATAACAACTTCAGGATGAATACTGAGAATTGACTGTAAGTCCATCTCTTCGATCTCTTTTCCTTTATAAAATATTTTACGACGTGGAATGACAGGCAGTCCTTCCACCAATGCCTCTGTCTCGACTCTCCCATGTGTTTCTATATAACCGATCTTGACATCGATACCGCTTTCCAGTAATTGGTGGGCATCTGATAGCATCCGATACGATTTACCTAAAAAATGTTGTACACTTTGTTCTCGGTCCATGCGTATACTATATCAAGGTCTTAAAGAAATTCCCAAGACAAGATGAGCATCCTCCATACGAGGGTTCCAAATTGCCTGTGTAAAAATGGGTAATGAGAAAGAATTCGTGATTTTGATATCTTTCATTGCTTTCAATGCAACGTTCATTACAGCAAATCCACTATTTACATCACCTCCATACGTAGTTACTCCCGCATCGTATGGAAGAACACCACAAGTTGCATTCAGATCAACTCCCTTCACTGTGAACGGGAAGTTCAGCTCTACATAAGAAGAATAGTTTTGGTTTCCATTTTCATCTTTATCTTGACCGGCAAACATGAAATTCCAAGTGATAGACAGCGGGAACTTCTCAATAGGTAAAGTGTAAGCCAAACCTGCTTCAAAATGGTGAGCTGTTTCGTGACTCTTGAAGTTAAAGTAGTCACCGGCACCTTGTCCTGCCCACCATAAGCTAGCGACAGACAATGTAGGACCTGCCGATCCGAATGTATAAGCAGCCGTCAAATCTATTTCTTTAGCCGCAGCTGCTGATGTGGAATTGGCACCCTGGAAATCAGTAGACCCCCAAGCTGTCAAAGAGAAATTACCTACGCCTAAAGATAATGTGGGTTGAAAGCTGGCACCAGTTTGGTAAAAACCACGCCAAATATAAGAACTTACCAAATCTCCCTGTACGGAAAAATTTACCTTACCATCCTCTTCCTGTGCATTAGCCAACGTAGAAGATGCCATTGAGAATGCAGCCGCCAAAGCAACTACTTTTTTTACAAATGATTTCATAACCTTAAATCTAATTTACCTATTAAATAACTGTTATTTGTTTTCAGCAGCTTTATCAAGCGCAACGTTTAATTTCAACACGTTTACTTTTTCTGTACCGAACATGCCCAATAAAGGTTTCTCAACATGTGAGTTCACGATTGTCATCACCTTTTCTTCCGACCAACCACGAGCGTCCGCTACACGTTTAGCCTGTACATAAGCGGCTTTCGGTGAGATATGTGGATCCAAACCGGAGCTACTGGCCGTGATGATTTCAGCCGGAACTTTTTCACGGGTTAGGTAAGGATGATGGACCAAAAATGTATCAATACGTTCTTCCAACAAGGCCAAATGTTCTTCATTGGAAGGTCCCTTGTTACTACCTGCCGAACTGGATGCATCGTAACCGTCACCGGCATGGGAAGGACGGCCCCAGAAATAAATATCTTGTGTAAAATTCTGACCAACATTGGCAGCCCCCACTACTTTTCCATTCAATGTAACCAGTTCAGCATTACCCTTATTCGGTCCTGCCACTTGGGCAAACAACCACAAAACGAAGATGTAGAAAACACTGAAGAACAAACAAAACGCAATTGTCAGTCTTAATGATTTAAAAAGATTTGATATCATAATGAATTATTATTTTATTTTCTTAACCTTCCTCCTATCTTCATACAGAGGAAGGAAGGTTTTTAATATTGATTTTACTTTTACATGAATAAACTTACAATCATATCTATCAACTTAATACCAATGAACGGGACAATCACACCGCCCAAACCGTAAATCAGCAAGTTGCGACGAAGCAATGCAGAAGCACCAATCGGTTTATAAGCCACACCGCGTAACGCCAGTGGGATCAGAATCGGGATAATGATTGCATTGAAGATGATCGCACTCAGGATCGCTGATTCCGGGCTATGCAAGTGCATAATGTTCATTGGGGCCAATGCAGGGATCGTAACCATGAATAAAGCCGGAACAATCGCGAAATACTTAGCCACGTCGTTAGCTATACTGAAAGTAGTCAGCGTTCCGCGAGTCATCAGCAACTGTTTACCAATTTCGACAATCTCGATCAGTTTCGTTGGATCATTATCCAAATCAACCATATTACCAGCTTCCTTGGCAGCCTGTGTACCACTATTCATTGCCACACCAACATTTGCTTGAGCCAAAGCCGGAGCATCATTCGTTCCGTCCCCCATCATAGCGACCAGCTTACCGTTTTCCTGCTCCTTACGGATATAGTTCATCTTGTCTTCCGGTTTGGCCTCAGCGATATAATCGTCTACACCTGCTTTTTCAGCGATATATTTTGCGGTCAATGGGTTATCACCAGTTACCATTACCGTCTTCACACCCATCTTACGCAGACGCTCGAAACGTTCCTGGATACCCGGTTTGATAATATCTTGTAATTCAATCACACCGATAATGAAGTCGTCCTGTGAAACAACCAGTGGAGTACCACCGTTGCTCGTGATCTTCTGAACTAAATCGGCAACCTCTTTCGGGTATTTGTTACCTGCAGCCTCACTCATCTTACGGATGGCTTCAAAAGCGCCTTTACGGATACGAGTACCATTTGCCAAATCTACACCTGAACATTTTGTCTCCGCCGTAAATTTGATCATTTTTGATCCGGATGTATTCAGATCATGTACACGTACACCTTTTTCACGTCCCAGTTCTACGATTGACTTACCTTCAGGCGTATCGTCAGAAAGAGAGGACAGCAAACAAGCCTGTACAAAAGAGTGCTCATCAACGCCAGATACCGGATAGAACTGGGTTGCTTTGCGATTACCAATCGTGATTGTACCGGTCTTGTCGAGTAGTAAAGTATCAATATCACCAGCCGTTTCAACCGCCTTACCGGATTTGGTGATTACATTAGCTGACAACGCACGATCCATACCTGCAATACCGATAGCTGACAACAAACCACCAATCGTAGTCGGAATCAAACAAACAAACAAAGAGATAAAGGCAGCGATCGTAATCGTCGTGTTAGAATAATCAGCAAACGGTTTCAAAGTACCGCAAACAACAACGAATACCAGTGTAAAACCAGCCAGTAGGATTGTCAAGGCAATTTCGTTCGGAGTCTTTTGGCGTGAAGCACCTTCTACCAAAGCAATCATCTTGTCCAAGAAACTTTCACCCGGTTCAGTTGTGACTTTTACTCTAATCTGATCTGACAATACTTTCGTACCACCAGTAACCGAACTCTTGTCACCGCCTGCTTCACGGATCACCGGAGCAGATTCACCCGTAATAGCGCTTTCGTCGATAGAAGCCAGGCCTTCGATGATCTCACCATCGGAAGGAATCGTATCGCCGGCTTCACAAATAAAGATGTCGCCTTTCTTCAACTGAGAAGAACTGACAGTCTCGATCTTATTACCGACACACAAACGAGCCGGAGTCTCTTCACGAGTCTTACGCAAACTGTCGGCCTGTGCTTTACCACGTGCTTCTGCAATCGCCTCTGCGAAATTTGCGAAAAGCAGCGTTGCGAACAATACAATAAATACTAACATGTTGTAACCGAAAGATCCTTGCGTCGTATCGCCTGTGGCTACTGCCCATATAGTAACGAACAACATAACGAATGTCACCACCTCTACGATAAACATGATCGGGTTACGGAACATCACCCGCGGATTTAACTTAACGAATGATTGCTTCAAACTTTCTATAACGAGCTCCTTTGGAAATAAAGAAGCAGCTTTGTTATTTCTCATCTTCTTAATCTGTCAATTAGTAAATACTAAAATATTCAGCGATCGGGCCTAATGTTTGTGCAGGGAAGAATGACAATGCGGCTACGATCACGATTACGCAGAATGTCATCACACCGAATGTAACGGTATCGGTCTTCAATGTACCCGCACTTTCTGGAGTATATTTCTTGTTTGCCAATAGACCTGCGATAGCAACCTGTCCGACAATTGGTAAATAACGTGAAATGATCAACGCCAAACCGCAAGTATAGTTCCAAAAATAGGTATTGTCACCTAATCCTTCGAAACCGGAACCGTTGTTAGCGGAAGAAGAGGTATATTCATATAGCATTTCACTGAAACCATGGAAACCGGGGTTGTTTAACCAACCGCCTTCACTCTCAACAAAGCCCGGACAATATACCCACACATAGCTAGAAATTGCGGTAAAGATCAAGATAACGAACGGGTGAGCTAATGATACGATCGTAGCGATCTTCATTTCCCGAGCCTCAACCTTCTTACCAAGAAATTCCGGTGTACGTCCGACCATCAAACCGCTGATGAATACGGCAATGATCAGGAATGCATAGTAGTTCATGAAACCTACACCGACACCACCGAACCATGTATTGATCTGCATGTTCAACATCTCGACCATACCGGAAAGAGGCATTGTACTGTCGTGCATACCGTTAACGGAGCCATTAGAAGTGACAGTCGTAGTCACAGACCACAAAGCGGTTGCACCCGGACCCAGACGGGTTTCCTTACCTTCCATAGCACCGCAAGACTGGTCAATACCCATCTCGTCAATTTTCGGATTACCTGCCATCTCATAGTGAACGTTACAGAATACTCCTAAAAGATAAGCAAACAGCATCACGCCATAGATCACATAACCTAACTTTTTACGTTTCAAATAAAATCCCAAAGCAAATACCAATGCCATTGGAATGATTAGAATAGACCAGCATTCTATAATATTGGTCAGATAAGTCGGGTTTTCCAAAGGGTGAGAAGAGTTTACTCCGAAGTAACCACCACCATTCGTACCTAACTGTTTAATCGGAACAATTGCTGCTGTAGGTCCTTGTGAAACAATTTGTTCAGATCCTTCCAATGTCGGGATTGTCATTTTAGACTCGAAGCCCATTGGTGTACCCTCCAGGATCAAAATAAAACCTACGATCAGAGACATCGGGAAAAGGATACGTGTACAGCTGATCACTAAATAGTGCCAGAAGTTACCGATTGTTTTAGTTGTTTTGGCTGCCATCGATTTCATAATACCAGCCATGGCTGCCATACCAGTCGCAGCAGTGATGAACTGGAACAACATAATGACGAACAACTGTGTAAAATAAGTCAAACCGCTTTCTCCGCTATAGTGCTGCAAGTTACAGTTAACCATAAAACTAATACACGTATTGAACGCCAAGTCCGGACTTTGTCCGCTGTTTCCATCGGGGTTCAAAGGAAGATATCCTTGCGATACCAACAGGATCATACCCCAGAAGAACCAAAATACGTTTATAATAAGCAGAGATTTCAGGAATACCTTCCAATCCATCTCTTCGTTGGGGTTGATACCCGCCAGTTTGTAAATAAATCTTTCAATCGGAGCCATGAAACGCATACAATCGTTTCCCTCCTTGTACACCTTGGCGATATGCTTTCCTAATGGATAGCTGATAACTATCAGCAGCAATATCTGCAATGCTACACCTAAAATTTCTGTGTTCATCTTTTTACTTTAAAAACTAATTACCATTAAAACTTTTCGGGCTTAATCAGGACATACATCAAATACCCGAAAATCACTACGCAAAGTATAAACAGTGCTAAAAACATAATTTAATTCTCCTTTCTCACATTAAATTTTCTCAAACCAGTCCACACACTTGAAGAAAAACCAATAGCATGCTACACCGGTAGCACACAAGAACAAAAACGATAACGTATCTTCCATACTTCTTTTTATTAAATTGTTAATACCATTTATTTTTTCGTTTTCTTATATGCTAAAGTCGTGCCAAAAGTCTTAATTCATACGTAATTATCTATTTATTAGATGTATAGTTAAAATCATTCTTGTTATGCAACATGCTAAATCCTTTTCAAAATGAAAAAAATATTTCCATTTTAGGATAATCGCATATTGTTTGCCTTACCAGTCTTTAAGAGAGTTATTTTCACATTTCAGGCTTCTGGAGTCTTTTCCTTTTGATATAAAGTTTGTAATTAAAAGGTACTTGAAAAAACGAGAAAGACTTATCCTCCAAGAATAATATGCCGACATTTTTCTGAACGGGTAAGTATCCGTTCGCCATCCGATGCCTACTTGTTTCCTATCGGATAAACATCCGTTTTTCCTCCTCAGCCATGACCTTTGAAAAATAAAATACCTATGAGAAACCAGAAAGATGATATGAAAGAGTTAGTATGGAGGATATATTGGTTTTGCTTTTTCATTTTGAAAAGGTACATAAAAAGACAAGCTACCTAAAACAGGCAGCCTGTCTGGTATACAAGAACAAAGTGCTTTTAAAAATAGTCCATAGGTTTCCATCTTCCTATAAAGCGTGGTTAACCCTATCCCTAGAAGACGAGCAGCTTCAAGTTTGTATCCGTTGGTATGTTGGAGGACTTTCTGAATGTGGTGCTTTTCAACGCTGGCTAGGTTCAATCCAATATTATTCCCCGTATTTTCAGATAATTCCAGCATCTGCAACGGCAGAGATTGATAGTCCAGTATTTCCCCCTCCGTAACAACTAAACATCTTTTTACCGTATTCTTTAACTCCCTGACATTTCCTTTCCATGGGTATCGTTTATGGCTGCCATGTATTTTTCTGATATCAGAAGCTTTTCCCTCCTTATTTTTTGAAAAAGAAGATACGAATTCTCTTACAAAAAAATATCTTCCCGCCATTCCCATAATGGAGGAAGATGGATATGGAAAGAAGATAAACGGTTAAATAAATCTTCTCTAAAATTTCCATTAACTATTTCTTGTTCCAAATCGCGATTTGTTGCTACTATAACTCGGACATCGACATGTATTAGAGTAAGTACTACCAATTTTCATAAATTGCCCGGTCTCAAGAACACGCAGCAACCGGGTCTGCAAAGAAATATCCATTTCTCCTATCTCATCTAAAAATATAGTACCACCATTTGCTTCCTCAAAAAGTCCTTTTGTTTCCGTAATTGCCCCGGCAAAAAAACCTGCCGTGTGTCCGAATATTTCACTTTCGAGTAAATCTTTACTGAAAGAAGAACAATTTATAGCGACAAAAGTCTACCCACTTCGCTGGCTATCATTATGGATCAGACGTGCGAAAACATATTTTCTTGTTCCGGTTTCACCTGTCTGCAATACAGACGCATCCGTTTTTGCCACTTTTTGGGCTAATGAAACGGCCTCTAATATTGCCGGAGATTTACCGATTATTTTTTTAAGTGTGATTGTTTTTCGGTAGTTATATCTACAATAAATGCTTCGGATGCTTTCTCCATCTCTTTTGCGATAAGAGAAAAGATCCTGTTATTGTCATCACCTTTTACCAAGTAATCAAAGGCACTGCTTTTTATCGCCGAGACACTGTCTTCAATCTTTCCATGAGCAGTTAAAAGAATAATCTCCGCCGAGGGAGATATGTTTTTCATCCGGTCTATAAGTTCGATGCCATTACCATCCGGCAAACAGACATCGCGAAGAACAACCTCCGGGGTATTAACCTGTAATTATCTTAAACCAGCTTTACAAGTTGCCGCTCGATATACCTCATAACCTTCTAGCTCAAGAATACGGGACAATAATGCCAGCATCTGTTTTTCGTCATCGATGATTAAGATTTTTCCCATATAATTTTTATGATCATTTTAAATTTCGCCAAAATCCTTGGATATCTGTCCAGCGCAGACAGGTTTCCAACAATCGAAATTTCTCTTTTTAGCTAAAACCGTGTTATTGATTATAGGTAATTCGCAATTCTCTTTGATATATAAAACAGCACATCCCCGAGCTGTTGTTGCCAATTGTTTTCTTAATGTATTCCAAGCATCTGCATCAGAAATAAAATATTGTGATTCGGTTGACTCCGTTTCATATTCCAGCTTGTATTCATTCAGTACCAATTCATTTTTTAGGTTTGCCTTCTTTTTGGGATAACACAAATAGGCGATCCCTGTCAAAAGAGTGATTCCGGCAAAAGTATTCAGCAGATATTCATAATAATCTTTTTCAAAGAAATAGAATTCATTGATACTACTATATATATATACGCCAACCACCAACAGTAATACTATCGTTATCCGTTGCTTAAAAAAATTCATCCGCATATTCTTTCCCATTTGTATCCTGTTTTTTAGAACCAAGTCTTTAAAATGAGCCATGAATAAATTATATCCACGGCTCAAAAAGAAAAAAACATTGGAAATCTTTACAGAATGAATGGAGAAAAAGATTTTGGTACACATAAAACAATTTTAATTGCAATAATATATAACATGAAACTTATGTCCATTTATGGGCGACCAAGTATTTCTTGCGAGGCCACCATTTTTCAATCCTATTTTTCAGAATGAAAAAATACCCCAAAACGCCAATCCAGCTTGTTACTAGTAACAGAATGATAATCCTGTTTTTGATCCTTTGAGGAACATCTTTTTTTATTAAATTGCTGATTGCCCATACAGAGGCAAGCGAGCCTAACTGATAAATAAAAAATACCATTTTATTTCTTTGTCGTTTTACATTGTTTCTTATAGCTGACAACCGAATATGAATATTAATGATATTTTCTTCGGAAATCTAACTAATAAGGGTAATGCCAAAATCAGACCAATTAAACGACAACAAACATAAAACACTATATATCAACCGATTTTAAAATATTAATTCTAAATTGAAAGTTTTAGAAAGCATACCAAAACGAAAAAGTTTTTTTCATTCTGGTATGCTTTCTCTATTTTTGGAAAGACAAGACACCCGATTAAAATCTCGTGAATTAACAAGAAAGAAATTTTCTTGCTCAATTCTTTGTTCATCAAAAATTTTCATTTTGGGAAAATATTTTCATTTGGAAAAATGTATCTCAGGCTTATTCTTTAGTAAATATCTAGCTATCAAATAAACATAAATCAACATGAATCTTGCCCTATTTTAATATATATTATATCAAATATGAGATTATTTATCGTTTCGAATAGATTGCCTGTAAAAATTACATGTTCCTCCGATGGAAAATTCGTTTTTTCACGGAGCGAAGGGGGGGCTACAGGTTTGAAGTCATTGGACGTTGATTGTGAAAACATTGGATCGGTTGGCCTGGCGTCTGCGTGGAACAAAAGACGGAAAAAGATGACATTTGCTGTCAATTGGAAAAAAATAATTATCATCCGGTATTCTTATCCGACGAACAGTATAAAAATTACTACGTAAGGATATAGCAACAGTACCCTATGGCCCCTCTGTCATTACTTTTTTGCATATACGTTATATAAAAAAACTTTTGGGAATCATATAGGGAAGTCAATGCTGTTTTTTGTGAAGAGATATCTCGAATAGTTGAGCCTAATGATTGGGTTTGGATACAGGACTATCAGTTAATGCTGTTGCCAGGCATGCTCCGTGAGAAGTTTCCCAACCTTCATATCGGGTATTTCCAACATATTCCGTTTCCTTCACATGAACTTTTCCGGATTCTGCCCGAAAGGGTCGAGATCCAGAATGGACTTTTGAGAGCTGACTTTGTCGCTTTCCACATTCACGATTATATACGTCATTTCATCAGTGCGACAGAACGCGTCCTTCATAAGAATTTCAATCTGGATGAAGTTCAAATGAATGATCGTGTAACCCGTGTGGATGCATTACCGATGGGGATAAACTATGATCTTTATCACAATGTGATAGCTGATGACAAAGTCCACCACGCAATACACAGTTAAAGCTATACTGATAGACAGAATGGTAGCCAACAGTTATAATCCTAATATTGTGGCACCACCGGAAATGAAATTATTGGAACTTTCCATTTGGGAAGATGGTTATACCATGCGTTTGTTATCACATTGAAGAAAAAGATCTATATGAAATTGTAGACAGCTATCATCGTTATATGGTAATGAAAACGTCACAACGCATTTATGATCGAGAAAAAGGTTTACTTCCTGTTGTGGTAATCAATAAAGATAAATGCTATTGCAATACTATGGAACGACAACGATTTACATAAATCCGAAAAATGATAATCAATATTATTTAGATTTTCTAAAAAGCTATTTTTTGAATGTATTGATTATCAACTATAATCTGCTATAATATATATGTTTTTCCGAATGAAAAGCAAATAAAAACACAATCAATACTTGCACAATAAAAAATTAATCACTATCTTTGCATTACAGAAGTAACACACAGAATGATTCGCTAGCTCAGCAGGTAGAGCACATCCCTTTTAAGGATGGGGTCCTGGGTTCGAACCCCAGGCGGATCACGAAAAGAAAAGCCAAAAGGCGACAAGAAAAAGACAAGTCCTACAAAATCAATATTTTGTGGGACTTTTTTTATTGTCTTTTGGCTACCCTAACCGCCACGAAAAGGTCATTGACTGACAAAAATTAGTGCCTTATTCGTACCCCTGACAAAATTCTTCAAAAAGGGGTACGATTTGTCGGAAAATGGCGAAATGTTGTCGGGAATTGGCGAACCTGCATTTATCTCATTATGAGTTAATAAAAGTAGTTTTGTAACTTAAAAAATGAGGTATGAAATCGACATTCAAAGTATTGTTTTTCTTGAAGCGGGAAATATGCCTATCATGGCACGTATTACCATTGACGGAAAACTGGCGCAGTTCAACACCAAACTTGAAGTCAATCCTAAAAACTGGTCTGCTAAAACCGGAAAGGTAAATGGCAGAGGGGCGGAATTTACCCGCATGAATGAAATGCTGGATAGCATCAAGGCTACCTTGCACAGACACTATCAGACCATTTTAGAACGGGACAGCTATGTAACCGCAGAGAAAGTACGCAACGTGTTCTTAGGTAAAGAGGAAAAAGCAAAAACTCTCTTACAAGTATTTTCCCAACACAATGAACAATATGCGTTGAAAGTAGGGAAAACAGCCACGCAAAAGACATATACCCGTTATGAACTTACCAAAAATCGCCTTGCCGAATATATCCACGATAAATATAATGTGGAGGATATTACCTTTCGGGAAATAAATGTTGTGTTCATTGAGGGCTTCTACCTGTTCATCCGTGAGAATTACCCGTGTACTCATAATACAGCCATGAAGTTTATACAGCGATTTAGGACTGTTGTTCTGTTTGCCCACAACTTGGGACTAATTACTTTTAATCCTTTCGGGGCATATAAGCTGAAATTTGAATATGTGGAAAGGGATTTTCTTGAACAAGCAGAATTAGACCGGATATATCAAAAGACATTCGCCAGCAAACGACTGGAGCAAGTTCGTGATATATTTATTTTCAGTTGCTACACCGGACTGTCTTATGTTGATGTCTGCGAACTAACCCCTGAAAATATAAGATTGTCCTTTGACGGTAATTTGTGGATAATCAAGAAAAGACATAAGACAAGCATAACGTCCAATATTCGATTACTGGATATACCCAAATCCATTTTGCAGAAATATGACGGGAAACTGCCCAATGGTAAACTGTTGCCAGTTATCAGTAATCAGAAGATGAATGATTACTTAAAAGAGATTGCGGTTGTTTGCGGAATAAATAAGAAAATCACGTTCCATGTAGCCCGACACAGCTTTGCGACCCTTAGCATAAGTTATGGCGTACCTATTGAAAGCGTATCTAAAATGTTGGGACACACCAACATAAGAACTACCCAAATCTATGCAAAAATCATAGATACTAAACTTAGCGAGGATATGGACATTTTAGCTAACAAGCTAAATAACAGAAAAATATCAGTCATATAAATACTAACTTAAAAAATAAGATTATGGACTTGCAGATTATCCAAAACAAGATTTTTGAAGTCAGAGGTTACCGGGTGATGCTTGACTTGCATTTGGCAGAACTCTATCAAGTGGAAACACGAGCTTTGAAACAAGCGGTCAAACGTAACATAGACCGCTTCCCCAGTGATTTCATGTTTGAGTTGAGCAAAGACGAGTGGTTAGGACTTATCACAAATTGTGATAAGTTCCCTGACAATATCCGCCACACGCCCACCCCGCCTATGGCTTTCACCGAACAGGGCGTAGCCATGCTTTCTTCGGTTCTCCGTTCCAAAGTAGCCATAGAAGTAAACATTTCAATCATGCGGGCTTTTGTCCTCATGCGCCAAATGGTAATCGGCTACGAGGAACTATTAAAGCGAATCGAGGAACTGGAGGTAAGCACCGATGCGCAGTTCAACGAACTGTACCAAGCCCTTACCCAGCTTTTAAGCCAGTCGAAGCAACAGAAAGAACGCCGTCCGGTAGGTTTCGTTACCTATGAGCGTTCCGGTAACAAATAGGTAACGATTCCGGTAACGAAATCCCACTTAATAAGCTATATTCCAATAAAGTACATTCTTCCACCTTGCGGGCAGTCCACCGACTACCCGCATTTTTTATATCCTTTTCCAACTGGCACATTCCCCGAAACGCCAACCGTGCGTGGCATGGCTGACTGTATTTCGTGAAAAGAGCCGTTGGAAACCCGCACAAGCGTACCGCAAGGTAAACTTGCCATACCCTTGCCTTTCCCGCCCGTATGGAGTGTTCCCTAAAAGACGAAAGAGAACAGGCACTTTTCCCCGGTTTCCCTATCTGTAAATCTTCCTCTTACGCAGTCCCCCAGCCGGGACAGTCGTTTTTATCATTTCAATAGGAAAAGATAGTTACGTGTTCTTCACGATTTTGCAAGGTCGAGCCGTTCCGGTTTAGCGAAAAATCTTCCCTGCCTTGCGAGGTATTTTTTGCCCAAAACCTTGCAAACTCTAAACACTACCCTTTTACGCCTATGTGAAACGAAAACGACCGACCCG
>NZ_MNQY01000132.1:0-33521 GCF_001915675.1 Parabacteroides sp. merdae-related_45_40
ATTTTTTCTTAGTCAAGGACTTGGATGCACAAACGTAGGCATTCCTTTTTTACTATGCAAGTATTTGTTTGTTTATTTTTGAAACAATCGGATTTTACTGAATTGATTTTGTTACTACTTTGTTACTTGGACTTGGAAAGTTCTTTTCGTAAGTAGACCATATCCACTAGTTGCTTGCCGTCTTCGTATATAGGATGATCATAATTGTCGGTAAAGAAATCCTTGATACGATGCGAGTATTTGAATCCGTTCTGTTCATAGAAAGGGATGGTCAGCGGACTTTCACCTGTGCCGACAAGCAGAGTGTCATATTTCCCCGCATAATGTTCGGAGATAAATCGGATCAATCTTTTGCCATATCCCTGTTTCTGATATTGTGGATCGGTTGCGATATTTTTGAGTTCGATCGTTTTGCCACCTTCATCCGTGACAACACAAATAGTTTTTAGGATATTTTGATCGTACAAAGCAAACATTTCTCCCCGTTCGAGATAAAGGTCTATCATCGATTCCTGTTCATCGGCCAACAACAGAAGATCGAGGAAACGTTTCTTATGGCGGAAGATTTGCCGGATTTCGAAGGAACTGTCTGAAGCCTGCACGATTGTTTCATTGAGCGAAAGATGCAGGATCGGAAATGGATTGCCGTTTGGATCGGTTTCATCTCTTCCGACAATATCAAATCCTCTGTTCAGATAGAAAGAAGTAGCCTTTTCGTTTTGTTCGTTGACGTCTACTTTGAATATCTGTTTGTGGTGAATGGCAAATTCGATTAACAGCTTGCCGTACCCTTTTCCTTGTTCTTCCGGATGGACGAAAAGCATTTCGATTAATTCGTCACTTAGCCCCATAAATGCAGCTATCCGGTTTTGTCCATTTCGGATGGTGTATAATTCGACAACCGGAATATATTTGTTCCGGACTAACGGCTTGAAGAACCGGATATCCTTTTCGGTCAGAAAACGGTGGGTGCTTCGAACGGAGGCCTCCCATACTTCTACCAATTCGTTTTTTAGCTTTTCTGATTCATCAGGACTAATTGCAGACCAATTTATTTTCTGTAGCATGGATTTTTAATAACAATGGATTTCTATTTATGAAAAAATTCTTGTAGCAGATGCCGGATAGCAGCTGTCGGATGATATAATATCATTCTGGGGCCAGCAAAACGCATGACCTCCTGCATTTTCTTGCGCCTATCCGGTTTGTAGCAATGAACAGGGCATAACCGGCATGTTGTTTTCTTCTCTCCGAAAGGACAATGAGACAGTCGTGCATGAGCATATTGCAAAAGTTCTTTACAATCCGGGCATAAATCCGTATGCTTTTCTTTCTGACGGCAATAGATACGGACCATCTGTGAGACGATCTCCTGTTCTTGTCGGATACGGGTTGATGGCATATTGAGTCTGTTCTTTTCTACAAATTTAGGCATAATCAACATTATCTTCCAAGTTTAAATACCAAATATGTGCGGGTTTGTTGTTTCTGCCATATATTTGTTGATCGGATGAGTTTTTAATGTAGTTTTATAGGAAGAAGGGATATATGGAATATGCAGAATTGTTGAAACGGTTGACGGTGGATTGTAAGGATGACGGAAAACAGTTCCGGAAGAAAGACCGGATACATGAGATAAAAGCCTTGTTGGAAAATTCGGGTTATGAATTGTTGGGCGAGGGAAATCTTTCTTTGCTGTATGGAAAGCCGATGGAAGAAGAAAATACTTACCGGACGCTTGTTTCATCCCATATTGATTGCGTTTATAAAAATTGTTTTGCCAAAGACGAAGACGAACTTTGCTGGAAGGGCACGTTCGACAATAGTGCGACCAATGCTGCCGTGATCGACCTGATGTTGCGGGGCGAACTGGATGAATCCGTTCTGGTCGCTTTCACGGGAGATGAAGAGAAAGACTCGGCAGGAGCCATCGAAATCATGCAGATGTTAGGCCGAATGGAATGTCTGGTAGGTAAGGCTCTCGTGCTTGATGTCACGAATGAAGGTTGGGAAGATGAAGCTGCTTTCTCTATCGAAAACGATCATGGTTTTGATATAATAACCGGTTATCACATTGTCGAATTACTTCAAGCAAGCGGTACTTCGTGCGTGTTTGTACATGAAGCAGAACCCGATGAGACTTGGGAATACAGTAAAGGCTCCAGCTCAGATCTGCCGGGAATCCCGTGCCTAAGTCTGTGCTTGCCTGTCTGTGGAAATATGCATGGGGATGATGGAGTCTTGTTGCGCAAGTCATCTGTCATCCCCTATGAAGATATTCTGAGAAAACTGGCAAATGCCGTTTTCTAATTCTTATTGATAGGATAAAGAACAGTATTCAAATACGGCAGGCTCCTTTTCGTCTCCTTCATGATAAAGTCCCGGACGTGCCACCCGATCCCAGCGAATAAGTGAGCGTATGGCTTCTTCCGATAGACCGTGGTTCACCGGAGTCCATTGCTTGCCGTCTTTACTCCAGGCGAATTGATAGGGGAGTCCTTCTTTCACCTGCATGCGCAGATGCAATGCCATGCTGGGCAGTGGCAGATCGGCCAACTGTTGTTCCTTCCCTTCTCGAACCAACTTTATTTGCAATCGGTCGCCGACCGGGCCGTAAGCGATATAATAGCTATTATCCCCGTAAAGCGTGATCCCTTTCCAACTGCCATTTTGGTTTGTTATGCCGGCATCCAATGTGTAGCCCGAAGATGCAGGACGAAGGCAAAGTGCCTCTCCTGTCTTGCATTCCGGCTTGGGAGAACCACTCAGCCACAGTCTGCCCGCTTCGATTTTAGTTTGGACATTCGAGTACGGATAATTCCAACTCCATTCCGGGCGCAGGTTCGGGCCGGCAAAATTGTCGAAGAAACCAGTTACAGGCTCTTGCACGCAATCGGCAAAAGGCATCGGTTGTACCAAGCGGGCATATTCGCCGGTAACGAAATAAGGCCAGTTGTCCTCTCCGAAACGCAACTCCTGGAGATGGGGCTGACGCCCTAAAAAGAAATCGCTGCCTTCCGAATAGGCGTGACATAGATAAAACATACGTCCGTCAGGCGTTGTCGTCAGTGTGCCATGACCGATAGATTGTATCTCGTCGCTCCCGTGCAGGATCGGATTTCCTTCATACTTTTCATAAGGCCCTTCGAGCTTCTTCGAGCGGGCGACAGCTACGGCATAGTCGCTATTGGGACCGCAACAACCATTAATCGCATAGATCAGATAGTAGTAACCGTTCTTTTTGAACCAGTGCTGTCCTTCCATCCCCACACGTTCGTCGTCTCGGAGCAGGCTGAACGGCTTGCCGGTCAATTTCAACCCGTCCGGAGTCAACTTGCTGGCGAGAAGTTCGATCGGCCGGTTGTCCAGTCCGTAGGCTTTCCAGCTGATGTATAAATCACCCTTGTCTTCGAGGATAAAAGCATCGATCGCTTCCGTTCCGGATTCGACAACCGGTCCGTGATCTTTGAATTTGCCTGTCGGAGAGTCGGAAGTGGCTACTCCGATGTAGGAAGTGTTGTTCGACTTCTTTCGTGCGGTATAGTATACATAAACCTTACCGTTATGATAATACCATTCCGGAGCCCAGAACGACGACTTGGTCCATTCCGGCTGCTGCTCGAATACGTGTCCGGTCTGTTTCCAGTTGACTAGGTCTTTAGATGTGAATACCGGATAGTAGGGAGCCCATTCGGAGGAAGTCCCCGTTGCATAATAAGTATCATCGATCCTCAGGATGGACGGGTCGGCGACATCCCCGTGAATAACAGGATTGGTAAAATAGGTCTGTTTCTGGGCCATACTTGCGCCGGAATACAGGACGGAGCCTAACAAGGCGATGATGAGTCTGTTCATGGTCTGTTAAAACGCTAATTATTAATTGGTCTAAAATTGATGGTTACAAATCTACTGGATAAAACGGAGCTGTCCAAAAAAATCCTTTACTTTTGCCGGATAAAACGTTTTGATTCGGAAAAAGCATGAACAAACTTCACTATTTTGCAGATTCTATTTCTCTTCTCTCTCTGCCGGAAAAGTTTACCTATCCGTTCCATTATACCCCGCATCCCCTTTGTGTGGCGGCAGCGGGCGAGGTCGGGCGCTATTTGTCGACAAAGGGAGAATGGCAGGAGGAACTGCGGAAAGGGAAGATGTTCGGCGTTTTGATTGTCCGTACAGGAGAGGGGGAAGTCGGCTATTTGGCAGCCTTCTCCGGCATCCTGGCAGGGAAGAATCGACACACTTATTTCGTGCCTCCGGTTTATGACGTGCAAGAGCCAGATGGCTTTTTCAGAATCGAAGAAGAACAGATATCGGGAATCAACAGGCGGATCGAGGAGTTGCAGGCAGACGTGCGATATAAAGATTGCAAGCAACGGTTGACTGATGAGACGATCCTTGCCGGACAGGTTTTGGATGATATACGGGAACGGATGAAAGCGGCTAAGGTTGAACGTGACCGGTTGCGTTCGACCGTCACACGGGTAGATTCGGAGCAGCTGATCCGTGAAAGCCAGTTCCAGAAAGCGGAACTGAAACGGCAGAAACAATATTGGAAAGATCACCTTGCTTCCCTCCAAGCGGAAGTAGAGGTGTTCGAGACGGAAATCGAACGCCTCAAAGCAGAACGCAAGACCCGTTCGGCTGCCCTTCAACAATGGCTTTTCAAACAATTCCGCATGTTGAACGCCCGCGGAGAGGAACGGGATTTGTGCAACTTGTTTAAAGATACCGTCCAAAAGACGCCACCGGCAGGTGCAGGTGAGTGTGCGGCTCCCAAGCTTCTGCAATATGCCTACCGGAACGGTTGGCAACCTCTTGCTATGGCTGAATTCTGGTGGGGAGATTCTCCGAAAAACGAGATCCGCCGTCATGGATATTATTATCCGGCCTGCAAAGGGAAATGCGGACCGATCCTGAAGCATATGCTACAAGGCCTACACGTCGAGAAAAACCCGTTGGAAACGGATATGCACCGGGGTACGGAGTTGGAAATCATGTATGAAGACGAATGGTTGTCGGTAGTGAACAAACCGGCCGGCATGTTGTCAGTCCCCGGAAAATCGGATATCGATTCCGTCTACGGGCGAGTGCGACGGATGTATCCCGAAGCGACCGGACCGATGGTCGTGCATCGCTTAGATATGGCAACATCCGGTCTGATGCTCGTTGCCAAGACAAAGGAAGTGCACCAGAACTTGCAGGCACAGTTCAAGAACCGGACGGTGTGTAAACGATATGTCGCTTGGTTGGATGGCATTGTGGAGAAAAAAGAAGGTCATATTGAACTCCCCCTTCGCCCGGATCCGGAAGACCGGCCGCGGCAGGTGGTCGATGCGGTTCACGGAAAACCTGCCGTGACTGATTATACTGTGCTGCATTATGATTCGGGGCGTACTTTTATTTCTTTCATACCGAAAACCGGGCGCACACATCAATTGCGTGTCCATTCGGCCCATCCGCTTGGCTTGAATGCCCCGATAGTAGGGGATGAGTTGTATGGCAGGAAGGCAGACCGCTTGTATCTGCATGCCGAATACTTGGGGTTTATTCATCCTGTCTCTGGAGTGTATATGGAAATAGAAAAGGAATCCGGCTTTGATGATCTTTTATAGTTGTGCCACGATTTCTTCATGCCGTTGGCACTGTTGTTTCCTCGGCATGGTACAGTCGTTTCATGCCGAGGAAACAACAGTTTCATGCTATGGTAACAGTTGTGCCATGTCTATGTAACGGTTGTGTCATGCCTATGGTATAGCGATTGTCACTCGATATAGATCATTTTCTTTGTCATCCCTCCATCGATCGTTACGTTCTCGCCGTTCATAAAATCATTTTCCTCCTGGCAGATGAACAGGCACAAACGGGCGATGTCTTCCGGTTTACCTACTCGCCCCGACGGATGTTGGGCGTGATCTTCTGGGCGAAGCTGTTCGTAGTCGCGCGTCTCGATCCAGCCCGGCGAAATCGAGTTGACCGTGATATGCCATTGGGCAAGCGATAGTGCAAGGGCGTGCGTCAGCGAATAGATACCGCCTTTGGATGCCGCATAACCTTCGCTGCCGGGTTCGCTCATCAGATAGCGAGTGGAACAGATATTGACGATCCGTCCGAACGGATTGGGTGCCTCCTGTGATTGGCGGTGAATGGCCAATCTGCGGGAAGTGATGAAAACTGGACGCAAGTTCACGGATAATATCCGGTCGAAATCTTCCACACCGGTTTCCGTGATAGGGGAGAAACAACTGATTCCCGCATTGTTGATTATGATATCGATATCGCCCCATTCCTTGAAAATCTGCTGCATGCAGTTCTCTAGCGCTTCTTGGTCACTTACGTCAACATGGAAAAAAGAAGTTCCGGTCTGCAACGCTGTCTCTTTTCCCGCCGCTTCGTTACGGTCGCAGAACGCCACGCGGTGTCCGGCGGAACGGAAAGCTCTTACGATCGCTTTGCCTATACCTTCCGCACCTCCTGTTACAAAGACTCTCCTGGTTTTGTGGATAACGGTTGTTTTCCTACCATTGTACGGATGGTTCGTACGTCCCTCCTTGCGGGATTTATATTCTTCGTATTTCTTTTCCAGATAATTGTCTGCCATGGTCTTACGCTTTTTAATAGGATGGCAAAAGTAATCATAATTGAAAATATCTACAACGGTTGCCGGTAAACGATATGCGATCGGGAAATTATTGTGGATTCGGAGCACGAAGTTGCCAAAATGCCACGGCCGCTGCGGCTGCCACATTAAGTGAATCGACACCGTGCGACATGGGGATGCGGACAACATAGTCGGCTGCGGCAATCGTTTCCTGCGAAAGTCCGTCCCCTTCAGTCCCCATCACGATTGCCAATCTGGGTTCGGTTGCCAAGACAGGATTATCGATGGAAATAGAATTGTCTGTGAGTGCCATGGCTGCCGTACGAAAACCCAGTCTTCCCAAGTCGCCAAGAGAACCGTCCATCCAAGTCCAGGGCACAAGAAAGACTGTCCCCATTGACACTCTGACTGCGCGACGGTTCAATGGGTCACAAGAGTTGCGTGTCAGTAATACGGCATCAATTCCAAGAGCCGCCGCCGAACGGAAAATAGCACCGATATTGGTTGTGTCGACAACCCCATCGATTACGACGATGCGTCGGGCCTTCTGGCATACATCTTCCATGCCGCGTGGCTCAGGACGACGCATGGCGCAAAGGACACCGCGTGTCAGGACATAGCCGGTCAATGTCGCAAGCAACTCCCTTTCTCCTGTATAGACAGGCACGTTGCTACAACGTTCAATGATATCGGAAGCATCTCCTGTGATATGCTTGTGCTCGCACAAAATGGCTAAAGGTTCGTAGCCGGCATCCAGAGCCCTCGTGATAACCTTTGGGCTTTCTACGATAAAAATACCTTTGTCTGGCTCGATACGATTGCGCAACTGAGCTTCGGTGAGTGTACAGAACATCTCGACTCCGGGATGAGATAAAGAAGATATTTCGATAACAGGCATTTGACAAGTCTTTTAATAAATAGCAATCTTGATTACACCGTCCAGTTTGTTTTCAAAAACTCGATAAGCCTCCTCGATCTCGTTCAATGCAAAGCGGTGGGTGATAAGGGGAGTGGTGTCTATCTTGCCTTCCTCAATCAGTTGGAGAATCTCAGCACAATCACAACCGTCTACTCCACCGGTTTTGAAAATCAGGTTCTTACCATACATGTCAGGCAGAGGGAAAAGTAGAGGTTTATCGTAAAGAGCCACGATTGTGACTGTCGCGTTTGGACGAGCGCATTCCCACGCCATCTGGAAACTGTCTTCGCTCCCTGCCACTTCCAGAACAACATCTGCTCCGCCGTGGTCACTGTTTTTGAGTACAAACTCCTTACAGTTATCAGGAGTCGTGATCAATACGTCAGGGTAATGTTCACGGATAAACCGAACCCTTTCAGGGGACTTTTCACAGACAATGATATGCTTCGGGTTCTTCAGCATCGAGCAGAGTAAAGTACAAATTCCGGTAGGCCCTGCACCGATGATGAGGACCGTGTCTTTCTCCGTAATTTCCGAGATGCGAGTAGCCCAAAAACCTGTGGCAAGTATGTCTCCGACAAACAGAGCCTGCTCGTCACTGACCGTGTCGGGAATGCGATTCAGTCCTTGATCGGCATAGGGTACTCTGACATATTCCGCCTGTCCTCCGTCGATACGGCAGCCTAAAGCCCAGCCACCGTTGAGGTCGGTACAATTATTGACATATCCGTGTTGGCAAAAGAAGCATTTTCCACAGAAAGTCTCGACGTTCACGGTTACTCTGTCTCCGGGTTTGACAGATGTGACGCCTGTTCCCACTTCTTCGACGACACCTACCATTTCATGTCCGACGGTTGTTCCGAGTATTGCGCGGGGTACACTTCCGTGCTTGATATGCAGGTCACTGGTGCAGATACTACCCAGGGTCACACGCACGATCGCATCCCGTGCATCCGTAATTTTCGGTTTCGGTTTTTCTGTTAAACCAAATTTGCCTTTTTCAATATATGTATATGCAAGCATGATATGATCTTTATTGATTAATTGATTCTTTTCCTTACAAAGATACGAATTTCATCAATTGTAATCCTATAAATTTTTTGTCAATCCAGACAAAAGATTTACCTTTGTTGTATGCTTAGAATTGTAACACATATTGAACGTTTGCTTTTAGTGCATGATTGTGTGATTGTGCCGAAGTTCGGAGGTTTTGTTCTGCAGGCTGTTCCGGCCATGCAGCATAAGGAGGAACATACGTTTCGTCCTTTGAGAAAAGAGATCGGTTTCAATATGACGCTGCAACATAATGACGGGCTTTTGCCTGAATCGTATATGCAGATGCACGAGGTGAGCTATCGTCAGGCACAACTGATGCTGGAAGAAGATGTGGAGGATATAAAGAACATCCTGCAACAATATGGAAAGTTGTCGTTAGGGGTGTTAGGTTCGTTCAGCATAGGAGAAGAAGGACAGATGATTTTCCATCCGGGGGAAACCGATCTGTTCAGTGTCGGCTCGTATGGCTTGCCTGTTTTCCATTTCCCGGTTCTCGCTCCACTAGAGATGGAACGCGAAGAAGCGGTTCTTCTTGTATCCCAAAAAGAGAAGAAAGATACTCTTTATATTCCGATTAGCCGTAAACTTATCCGTACAGTGATGGCTTCGGCTGCTGCAGTGGCATTGTTCCTGTTGGTTTCTACTCCGGTTAGAGATGTTAACCAAGAGGCTTATACAGCCAGTTTTGTTCCGACGGGGATGGTTGTACAAAAGCCGGTTCTTCTTGAAGCGGTTTTGCCAGACAGTACTGTGGCGGAGGCAGATACGAAGCAAGAGTCATCGGAAGAGGTGATTGCGCGTGAAGTGAAAAAAGTTGTGTCTGTTCCGGCTCCGGAAAAGAAGGCGTTTGTGTCCAGGCCTGTAGTTGTCCAATCTAAAAAAATGTATCATATCGTAATCGCCAGTTTTCCATCAGAATCGCAAGCGGACGAATTTATTGCCGGTGTAGATCGTAACGAATGTAAGCATGTCAGCAAGGTTGTTCGTGACGGGAAGTATCGTATCTATGCGGATAAGTTTGATAATCGCGAAGCTGCGGAATCTTATATGGCAACTCTCCGTTCCAATCCGAAATATAAGGATGCGTGGTTATTTATTAGCCGTTGATTTATAATGAATAGAAAGAAATATCCTTCAGTTGAAAAGTTATTTTCTACCGAAGGATATTTAAAAAACGTCCGGACAGGTTTTCGTTATTATTGTTTTCTACTCTTTATTTTTCTCTTCAGATTTTAGTATTCGTTTCTTTTTGAGGCGCCCTGCCTTGCGTAGGGCTTGATCCAAAATGTATTGTATCTGGCCGTTTGTACTCCGAAATTCATCGGCAGCCCAGGCTTCGATCGCTTCCATCATTTCTGCGTCCACACGCAATATGAAACTCTTGGTCGCATTTCCATTTTCCTTTTTGGCCATATTTAGTATTACTGTATTAAGTTACTGATATAAAGTACCTGTATTGACTACAGGTTGTGCGGACTCGTCTGCGCAAAGGACTACCAGCAGATTGCTGACCATTGCTGCTTTCCGTTCTTCATCCAGCTCGACAACACCGTCTTTCTCTAACTTTTCCAATGCCAGGTGAACCATGCTGACAGCTCCTTCCACGATCCGTTCGCGGGCAGAAATGATGGCGTCTGCCTGCTGGCGGCGTAACATCACGCTGGCGATTTCGGATGCATAAGCCAGATAGTTGATACGGGCTTCCACAATTTCGATTCCAGCGATGGCAAGACGGCTGTTGAGTTCGTCTTCTAGGCGTTGGGTTATTTCTCCGCTTTCATCGGAACGGAGTGTGACTTTATCAATCGTCTCATTTGTGTCGTAAGCATACATGCCTGCTACTTGCCGAAGAGCGGCATCGCTTTGTATTTGGACAAACTCTCGGATGTTTCCGGATATATCGAAACTGGCTTTGTAGGTGTCTTTTATTCTCCAGACGACCACGGCTCCGATCATGATCGGATTTCCGACTTTATCGTTGACTTTGATCGGGTCGATGTTCAAGTTTAGGATGCGTAATGTTACGGTTGATTTCAGGAAAAGTGGGTTTACCCAATAGAAACCGTTACTTATGACCGTTCCGGCATATCTGCCGAAAAAAGTCAATACGCGCGAATTGTTTGGCTGGATGATCATAAATCCGGGTAACATGACAACAACGCATATCCCGCAGATGACACCGGCGATGATACTCGGTGTTTGTGGCAGCGATAGTAGATATATGGCTGTCCCTGTTAAAGCAAGCATGATAAGTATAGCCGTAAAACCGGATAATTTGATGCCGTCGAAGTTCTTTTCCTGTGTTTTCATAATGATCGTTATTTGATATTATTTTGATATCACAAAATAAGACAAAGTTTCGGACATATGCAAATAAATTATGGACTTTTTATGAGTAGATATATAAAATATTCTATAGCTTTGTCTACTTAAAAATTACACGATTGGAATTTCAGTTAGACACAGATAATAAGGAGTTTCAGGATGCCCTGCAACTGATCACTCATACACGTCAGTCCGTCTTCTTGACCGGGAAGGCCGGAACGGGTAAATCCACGTTCTTGAAATACATCTGCGCACATACGAAAAAGAAATATGTCGTATTGGCACCGACAGGGATAGCCGCGATTAACGCGGAAGGGGTGACGCTTCATTCTTTTTTTAAATTACCTTTTCGCCCGATGTTGCCCGATGATCCGGATTTGAGTCTGAAGAACGGACGGATCTTCGAGTTTTTCAAATACAGGAAAGAGCATCGGAAGTTGATTTCGGAAGTGGAATTGATCATTATAGACGAGATTTCGATGGTACGGGCAGAGATCATCGATTGTGTCGACCGGATCTTGCGTGTCTTTTCCGGTAATATGCGTTTGCCGTTCGGAGGCAAGCAATTGCTGTTTGTCGGCGACGTCTTCCAATTGGAGCCGGTGGTCCCTGCCGACCAGAAAGAAATATTAAGTCTCTTCTATGCCAGTCCGTTTTTCTTTTCGGCCCGTGTCTTCAAAGATATAAATCTGGTCCCGATCGAATTGCAGAAAGTGTACCGGCAGACAGATCCTGTATTTATCAATATTTTGGATCGTATCCGTAGCAATATTGCCCGGAAACAGGAGTTGGATACTTTGAATGCTCGCTATTTCCCTGATTTTATACCTCGAAACGAGGATATGTACATCACGCTTGCCACCCGGCGGGATCAGGTGGATTTTATCAATGAACGGAAGTTGGGGGAATTGCCCGGTGAAGAGTTCGTTTCTCACGGCAAGATCGAAGGTGATTTTCCTGAGTCGTCTCTGCCGACACAATTAAACCTATCCATCAAGGAGCAGGCCCAGGTTATTTTTATCGATAATGATTATGAACGTCGTTGGGTCAATGGTACGATCGGTATGGTGTCGGGGATCGACGAGAATGGGAATGTCTACGTCCTGTTAGAGGACGGGAGGGAATATCTGGTCGAGCCGACTTCCTGGCGCAACTATAAGTATAAATACAATGAAAAGGAGAAAAAGGTCGAAGAAGAAATTGTCGGTACTTTCGAGCAGTTGCCGATTCGTCTTGCCTGGGCGATCACCGTGCATAAGAGCCAGGGGCTTACGTTCAGCCGTGTCGTGGTGGATTTGACTGGTGGTGTGTTTGCTGGTGGCCAGACATATGTCGCTTTAAGTCGTTGTACGTCTCTGGAAGGGCTGGTGCTGAAAAGCCGGATTTCTCCGCATGATATCTTTGTGCGGAAAGAGATCGTCCAGTTCAGCCAGATGTTTAATGACCGGCAGTTGATTGAAAAAAGTTTGCGTGAAAGTGAGGCGGAATTGTTGTATGCACGTGCCGCCCGTTGTTTTAAATCCGGCAATGTGAAAGAGATGGTTGAGGCTTTCGCTGCTGCTGTCAGTAAGCGGAATGAGCTGGAAAAGCCAGAAGTGCAACGGTTGCTCCGTATGAAATTGCAAACTATGAACACTCAACGGGCGCAGATCAAGAAACTCCGGGAGGAGATACACGCCCAGCGGGAGATTCAGAAAGAATATGCCCACGAATACTATTTGATGGGGAATGAATGTATTACGAAAGCGCACGATCCGAATGCAGCTATTCGCTCTTTCGACAAAGCGCTCAAGCTTTATCCTGAGTTTGTGGATGCTTGGGTACGTAAAGGAGTGACCCTTCTCGATATGGGTGACGGTTTCCAGGCGGTTACTTGCCTGAACGAAGCCGTGCGACTGAACCCGAAATCATTTAAAGCGCGTTATAATCGTGGAAAATCTTATCTTCAACTGAAATATTACGACGAGGCCGTTTCTGACTTTATGAAAGCTGTCGATCTGAAACCGAAGCACGCTGCAGCCCATGAATATCTTGCCGAAGCATTTCTGCATATAGGGGAGGAAGAGTTGGCTCGGCAGCATCAGGATATTGCCGATGACCTTCGTAATGGGAATGAAAATTAATAAGTTGTCATTAATTTTGTACAGAAATATAATAAAAGCGTGATAATAAGGTTGTATCTTTGTGATGCAATGTTAAATTTTGTAGAGGGTATTCATTAAAAACAAATTTCTGTATGAAAAAAGTTATCTGCTTTTTTGTATGTGTTTTGATATGCATAGGGTTCTCCGTAAAAGCTCAGGTGACAACTTCCGTACTGAGCGGAAAAATTATCGACGATCAAAATGAGTATGTGATAGGAGCTACGGTGGTAGCGGTACACGAACCATCCGGAACCATGTATGGTGCGGTAACGAATGTGGATGGCCGCTACACGATCCAGGGAATGCGTACCGGAGGACCCTATAAAGTGGAGATTTCTTATGTCGGTTATAAAAAGGCTGTTTTTACGGATATCAGGTTGGAATTGGGCAATACATATGTCCTGAATGCGACCTTGTATCCCAGTTCGGAGCAATTGGGAGAAGTGGTAGTCACTGCTGATGCAAAAGCGAATATCGGTGCATCCGAAAATTTTTCTACAGGAAGGATACAGGAGACTCCGACGGTCGACCGCAATATATATGATGTCGTAAAGAATATGCCGATGGCCATGACCTCCAAAAACGGAGGGATCACGTTTGCCGGCTCCAATAACCGTTATAACAGTTTCCAGATCGACGGTACGGTGAGTAATGATGTTTTCGGGCTGGCTCCGTCGGGTACAAACGGTGGTCAGACGAATGCCAATCCGATTTCGATGGATGCCATCCAGGAAATCCAAGTGGTGGTCGCTCCTTTCGATGTTCGCCAAAGCGGTTTTACCGGAGGTGGCATCAACGCTATTACCAAACAGGGAAACAACACATACCATGCATCGGTCTATTCTTATTTTACGAATGAAGGTCTTTACGGAAAGTACAATGCTTATAAAGATAACATAAAGGATAAATTGACGGAACAGTCCACAAAAACTTTTGGCGGGACGTTGAGTGGTCCGATCATCAAAGACAAGCTGTTTTTCTTTGCCAATGCAGAAAACCGTAAGGAATCTTATCCCTCCCGTTTTTATGCCGGATATGACGAGAAAGGCTTTTCTACCGATATGGCACAGAAAATAGCCGATAAGTATGAAGAATATACCGGAATCCGTGAGAGTTTCGGATCACGCGATGTAGATCAGAGGGCCTTTAATTTCTTAGGACGTATTGACTGGAATATCGACCGGAACAATAAACTGGCTTTCCGTTATCAGTATAATAACTCATACGATGACATTTTCAGCCCGTCAAGCACGACCTACTTCTTTAACGGGAGTGGTTACCGGATGAAAAATAAGACGAATTCGTTTGTGGCCGAGTGGAACTCCCATTGGAGCGATGTCTTGTATAACGAGTTTCGTGCAGGTGTTACGACAGTCCGGGATGAACGCCAGGTGGCTTATCAAGGGCCGAACGTAAAGATTAACGGTAGCGATAACAGCGGAACGAACAATACGACGGTCAACATCGGTACGGAGTATTCTTCCGGTGCAAACGCCCTGGATCAGGATATTTACACATTTGAGGACAATCTTTCCTGGTATAAGGGTAATCATACTTTTACCTTCGGTACGCACAATGAAATATTCCGGATGAAGAACCTCTTTATCCAAGCCGTTACCGGCTCATGGGAGTTCGGTTCGATGGACGCATTCTTGAATGACAGTCCTTCCAAATATGTATTCAAGTATACGGACCCCGATGTGACGGGCGGTAACTATCGCTATACACCTATTATTAAAGCCGGTCAGTTTGGCTTCTACGCACAGGACAAATGGGATGTTGCCGATAATTTCTCACTGACTTACGGTTTACGTTTTGATATCCCTTTGTTGTTTAATGATCCGACAGTCAATCATGAGTTCAATGAATATGCCGCAAGCAAAAATATTAAGGAAAGAGTAGGAGAAATGCCCGGCGCCAAAGTGATGGTATCTCCCCGTCTGGGATTCCGCTGGTATACGGACGATAGCCGGACCACCTTGATTCGTGGTGGACTGGGGTTGTTTACGGGGCGCGTTCCTTTTGTATGGCTTTCCAATGCTTATAATAATACCGGGGTTGAGCAGAAAGGTACGACTATCTTTGCTTCCGGTTCGACTTCCGCCCCTTCGTTGGGACAATATGCGGATGATCCGATCGGAGCCATGAATTCCCAAAAGGGAAATCCTGCGACCCCCGATATCGTGACCGTGTCCAAAGACTTTAAATATCCGCAGGTTTTCCGTGTGAACTTGGCATTGGAACGTGTCTTGCCCGGTGATGTGAAGATGACTTTGGAAGGGCTATATTCCAAAACATTCAATAACGTATATTTTGAGAACCTGGCATTATCGAGCAATGCCAAAGTCTATGCCGTTCCGGGTGTGGAAACTTCCGCCACTCCTTATTACTCCGTAGACAAGAAGTATTTCAGTATTACCAATCTGAAAAATACGAATATGGGATATACCTATTCTCTGTCCGCCTTGTTTGAAAAGAGTTTCTATTTCGGTTTGGACTTGGCTGCGTCTTATACGTTCGGGCATTCCAAATCGGTGTATGACGGAACCTCTTCTGTGGCTTATTCCAATTGGAAATATAATTATGCGGTAGATTCCAATAACCCTGGTCTGGCTTATTCCATGTTCGATATCCCTCACCGTGTGATGGTTTCCGTCGGTTATCGGACTCCCCGCTATGCCAAAGGCTTCATGGCAACTACCGTCTCTCTTGTCTATAACGGCTACGTGGGACAGCGTTACAGTCTGACAATGAACGAATCTTACTACGATGCCGAGAAAAAGAAAACGGTCTATATCGACTACAACGGTGACGGCTGGGGTGGAAACTCATTGCTTTATATCCCGACTGAAGACGAACTGCAGAAGATGGACTTCAAGACTGAAGAAGACCGTCGGAAGTTTGACGAATGGATCGAAGGCGACAGCTATGCAAAGAAACATCGTGGAGCGTACGCCATGCGTAACTCCAATTCGGCTCCGTGGGAAAACCGGGTCGACCTGCATGTGGCGCAGGATATCTTCGTGCTGAAAGACCGTGGCAGCAAATTCCAGGTGACATTCGACGTTACGAACTTTGCCAATATGTTGAATAAGAAATGGGGAACCACTTACACCGCAGCCTATAACGTAATGCCTTTGCAGGTAATCGGCAGTAAGAAGGGTGAAGATGGCAACTACACAAACACATATGCTTATAATTCGAGGAATACGATCACCAAGAATGATGTTTTGTCTCGCTGGCATGCCCAGATCGGTTTTAAATATATTTTCTAAACCTATATGTATAGATTTCAGACATTCATATTAGTAAGTCTCTTTTCGATAATCTGTTTGTCGATAGCCGGATGTACGGCTCACTCGAAGAAGGAACGCTACGTCGTAGTCCTGTCTATGGACGGTTTTCGTTCGGATTATCCGTCGCATGCACATACGCCGACGCTCGATTCATTGGCCTGCGTTGGGGTGAAGGCTGCTTTTCGTCCCAGCTTTCCGAGTGTGACTTTCCCGAACCATTACAGTATGGCGACAGGCTTGCATCCGGATCATCATGGATTGGTGAATAATTTCTTTTATGCCCCCGATCTGGATAGCGTCTATGTGATGGGAAATCCGAATCCAGCCTTTTTCGGAGGAGAGCCGATCTGGAACACGGCGGAAAAGCAGGGTGTCCGAACCGCCTCGTTCTATTGGGTCGGTAGTGAATATCCGATACAGGGACGCCGGCCTTCCATCTGGAAACCGTTCGATAAGAATGTTCCTTTTTCTGACAGGGCGGATTCGGTGATTGCCTGGTTGCAACTGCCGGAGGAAGTCCGCCCGCACCTGATCATGTGGTATATGGAAGAACCGGACGGGGTCGGGCATAGGGCAACCCCCGATTCGTCGGCAACCCTTTCAACGGTTGAACATTTGGACCGTATATTAGGTGACTTCTTTGCTGAAGCCCGTAGGCTGGATATCTTTGATCAGATTGATTTTATCGTCCTGTCTGATCATGGCATGGCAACTTATTATCCGGAGAATTATGTGAATCTGAACGATTATCTGCCTCGCGACAGTTTTGATTATGTTTTCGACGGAGTGCCGACTTTGCTTTATCCGAAACCGACTTATACAGATAGCGCTTATGCAATCCTGAAGCGTGTACCTCGTGTAACGGTTTGGAGAAAGAATGAGATTCCGGAAAAGTTCGTGTATGGAAAGAATCCGCGTATAGGCGATCTGTTCGTATTACCGGATATCGGGACGTATCTGCAATTCCGCCCCGAATCGTGTCCTGTATTCGCGGCTACACATGGATATGATAACTTTGCTCCGGAAATGGAGGCCATCTTCTATGCTGCAGGGCCTTCCTTCAAACAGAATGTCGAGCTGCCGGTGATGGCGAATGTCAATTTGTATCTGATAATTGCCCGCTTGCTGGATCTGCAGCCGGCTCCTAATGACGGAGATAGCGTGGTTGTTTCAACATTGTTCAGATAAGTATAATTTGCTTTCATCTGAGTGTAAGTCGGACTCGGAAGGCCACTATTTAAGTGGCAATAACCATACTTCTATTGCAAAACCGCTTAACCATAGACCTTTTGCCCTTAGTCGAATAGGTTTTCGCCCTTAGTCAAAAGCCCTTTCGACTAAGGGCGAAAACCTTTTTGCCTTTGGTCGAAAAGCAAAAGAGTAATAGTCTTGGTTATAAATCTCAGTGTATATGTTTGTTAGTTTGGGTTGTTACGTCCTTATTTTTCACTAATATATAGTTGTGGATATAAAGCGGGAGGTGGCATGGTCAACTTGAATCAGGACGAGACACGTTTGTTCATAACCTGAAAAAGAAAAAGCCCGCAAATGAACTGCGAGCTTCTTGTAGTGCGTCCGGGGTTCGAACCCGAGTTTCCGCCGTGAGAGGGCGGCGTCCTAGACCACTAGACGAATGCACCGGGTAGTCTTTGTTTGACGTTGCGAAATTAGTAAATATTTTATTCCGATGTATCATTTGGAGAAATTTTTTTAATGAAAATGTTTGTCTCCTGTCATTTTGGTATCCAAATTCTATGTGTCTCCACTAAAAGGCGTTAAAAGAGGTGTCAAATTCGTTTGTATTTCATTTGCGTTCAAGTTTATTTATTCTACCTTTGCCTTCTGTTATTGAACAATATACTATTGAACAATTACTAATACCAGTATTAAAATAACTAATATTATGGCAGAATTAAAAGAAAAACTTTTCTCAGAATTCGCACCTGTGTCTACTGAAGAGTGGATGGCGAAGATTACGGCCGACCTGAAAGGGGTTCCGTTTGAGAAAAAGCTTGTTTGGAAGACAGGCGAAGGATTTAATGTGAATCCTTTCTATCGTGCAGAAGACATCGAAGGTTTGAAGACTACCGAGTCTCTTCCCGGTGAATTCCCTTATGTTCGCGGAACAAAGAAGGACAACGATTGGAAGGTGCGCCAGAACATCGAAGTCACCTGTTTCAAAGGTGCTAATGAAAAAGCCCTTGACATCCTGAATAAGGGTGTGACGTCTCTTGGCTTCATCATTAAGGGAAGCGACGTAAACGCTGAAAACATTGCTACCTTACTTGACGGGATTTGTCCTGAGTGTGTGGAACTGAATTTCAATACTTGCAACTGCAAGGCTGAAATGCTGATCGGTATTCTCGCCGACTATTTCAAAGGCAAAGGCGCAGACCTGGAAAAATGCAAAGGGTCTGTAAACTACGACCCGTTCAAGAAACCTCTGGTAAAAGGTAAGGAAAATGAAGACTGGGTGGAAGCTGCTGCCGCTGTGCTCAAAGCGGGTGCTGCTCTGCCGGGTTACAAAGTATTGGCAGTGAATGCCTTCTACTTCAACAATGCAGGTGCTTATATCTCTCAGGAGTTGGGATATGCATTGGCTTGGGGAAACGAACTGCTGGCTAAGCTGACCGAGGCAGGCCTGGACGCTACGGAAGTGGCCAAGAAGATCAAATTCAATTTCGGTATCAGCTCCAACTACTTCATGGAAATCGCCAAGTTCCGTGCTGCTCGTTGGCTGTGGGCAGAAATCGTTGCCGCCTACAACCCTGCTTGCCAGTGCGCTTGCAAGATGCATGTTCATGCACAGACTTCGGAATGGAACATGACGGTTTATGATGCTCACGTAAACTTGCTGCGTTCACAGACGGAAGCCATGTCTGCTGCTCTTGCCGGTGTCGATTCGATCACGGTTCGTCCGTTCGACAAGACTTATCAGACTCCGGACGACTTCTCCGAACGTATAGCCCGCAACCAGCAGTTGTTGTTGAAGGAAGAATGTCATTTGGATAAGGTTGTCGATCCTTCTGCCGGTTCTTATTATGTGGAAGTTTTGACAAACTCTCTGGCTGATGTAGCCTGGAAGTTGTTCTTGGAAGTGGAAGATAAGGGCGGTTTTGGTGCGGAAGTCGCTTCCGGCGAAATCCAGAAAGCAGTTAACGCATCCAACGAAGCCCGCAAGAAAGCAGTCGCTACCCGTCGTGAAATCCTGTTAGGAACCAACCAGTTCCCGAACTTCAACGAAGTGGCTGCCGAAAAGATCCAGAACGAAGCTGCCGGTTGCTGCTGTGGCGGTGGTCACAATTGCGGTGAAGCGACTATCACGGCTCTCGATTTCTCACGGGGTGCTTCGGAATTTGAAGCTTTGCGTCTGGCAACGGAAAAGAGCGGCAAGACTCCGAAAGTATTCATGCTGACGATCGGTAACCTGGCTATGCGCCTGGCTCGTTCTCAGTTCTCAAGCAACTTCTTTGCTTGTGCAGGATATAAGGTAATTGATAACTTAGGCTTCGATACGGTTGAAGCCGGTGTGGAAGCCGCTGTTGAGGCTGGTGCTGAAATCGTGGTTCTTTGCTCAAGCGATGATGAATATGCAGAATTGGCTCCTGCTGCTTACAAGGCTTTGGCCGGAAGAGCAGAATTTGTTGTAGCCGGTATGCCTGCTTGCATGGAAGATCTGAAAGCAGTAGGCATCGACCAATATGTAAATGTAAAGAGCAACGTGCTTGAGACATTGAAAGCTTTCAACGTAAAATTAGGAATTAATTGATTTATGATTTATGATTTATAATTTATGATTGGCAGTTCGTTGCCATGAATCATAAATCGCAAATCATAAATGGTGAATCTCAAATCATCAGAGATATGAGACCAAATTTTAAAAACATAGATATAAAGAATGCCGGTTTTGCAGCTACTAATGCTGCCGAATGGGCAAAAGCCAATGGCATCGAGGCCAATTGGAAAACACCCGAGCACATCGAGGTGAAACCCGTATATACTAAAGAAGACCTGGAAGGTATGGAACATCTGAACTATGCTTCCGGTCTGCCTCCTTATTTGCGTGGTCCGTATAGCGGCATGTACGCTATGCGTCCCTGGACAATCCGCCAGTATGCAGGTTTCTCAACTGCTGAAGAGTCCAACGCATTCTACCGTCGTAACCTGGCTTCCGGCCAGAAAGGTCTGTCTGTCGCTTTCGACCTTCCGACGCACCGTGGTTATGATGCCGACAACGAACGTGTGGTAGGTGATGTCGGTAAAGCCGGTGTTTCTATCTGTTCGTTGGAAAACATGAAAGTTTTGTTCGATGGTATTCCTTTGAATAAGATGTCTGTATCCATGACAATGAACGGTGCCGTACTTCCTGTACTGGCATTCTATATCAATGCCGGTTTGGAACAGGGCGCCAAGTTGGAAGAGATGGCCGGTACGATCCAAAACGATATCCTGAAAGAATTCATGGTGCGTAACACTTATATCTACCCGCCTGAATTCTCCATGCGTATCATTGCCGATATCTTCGAATACACTTCTCAGAAGATGCCGAAGTTCAACTCCATCTCCATCTCCGGTTACCACATGCAGGAAGCAGGTGCGACGGCCGATATCGAAATGGCTTATACGCTTTGCGACGGTCTTGAATATCTTCGTGCCGGTGTGAACGCAGGTATCGATATCGATGCTTTCGCTCCGCGTCTGTCCTTCTTCTGGGCGATCGGTGTGAACCATTTCATGGAAATCGCCAAGATGCGTGCTGCACGTATGTTGTGGGCGAAGATCGTGAAGAGCTTCGGTGCCAAGAACCCGAAATCTCTGGCTTTGCGTACTCACTGCCAGACTTCTGGTTGGTCGTTGACCGAACAGGATCCGTTCAACAACGTTGGCCGTACTTGTATTGAAGCTATGGCTGCCGCTTTGGGGCACACGCAGTCTTTGCACACGAACGCATTGGACGAAGCGATCGCTTTGCCGACAGACTTCTCTGCACGTATCGCTCGTAACACTCAGATTTATATCCAGGAAGAAACAAAGATCTGTAAGGAAATCGACCCGTGGGCTGGTTCTTACTATGTGGAATCTCTGACGAACGAATTGGTTCATAAAGGCTGGGCTTTGATCCAGGAGATCGAAAGCATGGGTGGTATGGCGAAAGCTATCGAAACCGGTCTGCCCAAGATGCGCATCGAAGAAGCGGCTGCCCGTACGCAGGCTCGGATCGACTCCGGTATCCAGACAATCGTTGGTGTGAACAAATATCGTCTGCCGAAGGAAGATCCGATCGATATCCTTGAAATCGATAATACTGCCGTTCGTAACGAGCAGATCGAACTGCTGAAAGAACTGCGTGCCAACCGTGATGAAGAAGCCGTACAGAAAGCATTGGCCGACATCACGGAATGTGTTCGTACGAAGAAAGGCAACTTGCTGGAACTGGCTGTCAAGGCAGCCGGCTTGCGTGCATCACTGGGAGAAATCTCCGATGCTTGCGAAGTTGTAGTAGGTCGTTATAAAGCAATCATCAGAACTATATCAGGCGTGTATTCATCAGAAACTAAGAAAGATGCAGACTTCCAGAAGGCTTGTGAGCTGACTGCCGAGTTTGCCAAGAAAGAAGGTCGCCAGCCGCGTATCATGATCGCTAAGATGGGTCAGGACGGACACGACCGTGGTGCTAAAGTTGTAGCTACAGGTTATGCAGACTGTGGTTTCGACGTGGATATGGGACCGTTGTTCCAGACTCCGGCCGAAGCTGCCCGCCAGGCTGTAGAAAACGACGTTCACGTAATGGGTGTTTCTTCTTTGGCTGCCGGACACAAGACTTTGGTTCCGCAGGTGATCGAAGAGCTGAAGAAGTTAGGACGCGAAGATATCATCGTGATAGCTGGTGGCGTTATTCCTGCACAGGATTATGACTTCCTGTACAAGGCGGGCGTTGCCGCCATCTTTGGTCCGGGTACTTCTGTGTCGAAGGCTGCCGTTCAGATCTTGGAAATCCTGTTAGGTGAAGAATAATAGCTGTAAATTTTTTATTATAATATAGTAGACTGCGTAGCTTTCGATGGAGAGTTACGCAGTTTTTTTATTACTATTATAAGTATTGATATGAACAAACAAGCAAAACTAAAACAAGATCAGGATGTGGCAAAAGATGATTTAACTATCATACTATCATATCCACATGTATATCGGTTTAAGCCAATATGTTATGGCATGATAGTTGCTGTTTTGAACTGCCATTCATCTGTCATAACCATCATGGAGAAAAACGATAATATCCTGTGTATCAATTATACGATAAAAACAGGGACCGTCCGGGAACAGGTGCAAAACCTGTTAAAGCGGCTTCTTTTTTCATCAAGACAGGCTTTTCTTTTGTCAAAAACAGCTTGCAAAGCCGCTTGAGACCCGGGTGTACCCACCACAGAGGCCCGGGTGTGGGAGAGGTGCAGACCCGGGTCTGCGCGAGGCCTTTGCGGGGGTGTGGGGATGTTTATCTGCTGTGTTGGATGCGTTTTTATGCCCTGTTTTTGCATCTTTTCCGGCGAAAAAGGTCGTTTTATATTTAAACGCCTCCGTTTTGTCGATGGTTATTATTTGAACATTCTTCTCGATTCGTTGCTTACTCATTAATAATGGTTATATTTGTGCCATAAGTAATAGTGAATAAAGCAAAAAAGGAAGAGTCGGATTTGGAAATCAGGAAAGAGATGGAGAGAAGGGTGTTGCAGGATAGGCCTATTCGCTTTGACTGGGTCATCAAACGTTTGTTGTACCGGAAGGCCAACTTCAATGTGCTCAATGGTTTTGCCGTCCTCGCGGGATTGCTGGCTATCCTTTTGCTTGTACCGTCTTGTACGACGGAGGATGAGGTTCCGGATCTCTCCGACGAGGGTACGAATGGTTGGATCTATAAGATTATGGCGGATTACTATTTGTGGAATGAGGATATGCCCGGCAAAGGAAATTTGAACTTCTCACAATCTCCAGATAAGTTCTTCGATTCATTGTTGTCTGATCAGGATGGCGTAAAATACGGAGACGGATGGCTCACTTTTTCCCGGATAGAGAAAAAGGAAGAGGAGACGAAATCTGTTTCGGAGTCCGATTCGTATGGTTTTGAGTTTGCATCATATAAAAACGGCAACCTTTATTATGCCTGGGTTTTATATGTCTTGCCTGGCTCTCCTGCTGCCGAGGCCGGATTGGAACGGGGGGACTGGATTATTGCTGTTGGTAGTGAGACTCCGAATGTGACGAACTTGTCTGCTTTTTATAGCGGAGGTGAAACTACTTTCTTATTGGCAGATGCGGTAAGAAAAGGCAATGAGGTCACTTTTTATAAAAGAAAAACTATTTCGGTTGCAGCTTCCCGTGCAGTGGAAGACACGCCTTTTCTGAAAGATTCCGTCTATACGGTGGGTGGCAAGAAGGTCGGTTATTTGGTTTACAACAGTTTTTCTTCCGGTCCGGACGATGAAAGTACAATCTATGACGACCGGATGAAACAGGTCTTTGCCGGGTTTAAGGTTGAAAATGTGGACGAGTTTATATTGGATTTGCGATATAATCAGGGAGGTTTGGTCACTTGTGCGCAGTTGATGACCTCTCTTCTGGCTCCGGCCGATGCTTTGGGTAAGACATTCTGTATTATGGAGCATAACGAAAAGCAATCAAAAAGTGATGAAACTTTGCTGTTGAGAAAAAATTCTGAAATAGGAAATGCTAATCTGGACTTAAAACGCATTTACGTGCTGACAGGAAGTGTGACCGCATCTGCTTCGGAGGCCGTGATCAATTGCCTGATCCCTTATCTTACCCGTAGTAACATCACGATCATAGGAGAAAAAACGATTGGCAAGCGGGTGGGCAGCAACACTTTCGGAACCAAAGAAAAATATGGCTGGCTGTTGCATCCGATTACATTACGCATTTATAATGCCGATCACGAAGCTGACTATGCAAATGGTTTTGAACCGGATGTGAAGATCGAGGAACTGGTTATAGGAAATGATTTGTTGCCCTTCGGAGATACGAACGAGAGGCTGCTGAGTGAGGCGCTTTCGCGGATAAGCGGATTGAAGAGCCTGCCGGTACATGCGGAAAGCGAAGGTCGTATTTTGCTCACCCCGTCATCTCTCGAAAGAAAACAAACGAAAGGTCTTATCTTCGAGGAGGGAAAATAAGGCCTCTTGTGCCGTCTATAATTGAAGGTCTTCTGCCAGCTTGGTTTTATTTTTGATATACTTACAAAGATATTTTTCTCTTCCGGCAAAAGCTCATATTTTATCCTTATTTTTGTTTCCGGTATCAACTAATTACGTTATGAAAATGATAAATTGTTTCATTCCGTTCCTTTCTTTACCCCAGGCCAGGCAAACCGTAAGAGCGTTGGGGTTATGTGACCGGATAAAGAATATCTACTTGTTAGCGACGGAAAAGATTCCCGATGAGGTCGAGGGTTGTGAGATGCTGATGATCGATTCGCCCGCCAGTACCGCTACTTTCCGGACGATTGCTTTACATGCAGATACGGCCTATACATTGTTATATACCAAATATACGGCATTCGAGCCGGGGCAGTTCGCCTTCGAACGCCTGTTGGCTATTGCCGGCGATACGAATGCCGGAATGCTTTATGCGGATCGTTACCTGTTAAAAAACGGCAACAGCCAACAGGCTCCTGTCATAGACTATCAGAAAGGAAGCTTGCGTGATGATTTTGATTTCGGCTCCCTGCTGTTTTTCCGTTCGTCCGTTTTGAAGCAGGCGGTCCGGGCGATGGATGCTGATTACCGTTTTGCCGGGCTGTATGACCTTCGCCTTCGTGTCTCGGAGCTGGCCGAACTGGTTCATGTCAATGAATATTTGTACTCGGAAGTGGAGACGGATATCCGCAAGAGCGGAGAGAAGTTGTTCGATTATGTTGATCCGAAAAACCGGGCGGTGCAGATCGAGATGGAAGCTGTTTGTACGGCCTACCTGAAACGGGTCGGCGGTTATCTTGCCCCGGACTTTGAACCGGTCACCTTCGATGCCGGCGGTTTCGAGCAGGAAGCCTCCGTTATCATCCCGGTCCGCAACCGTATCCGTACGATAGAAGATGCTATCCGTTCCGTGCTGGCACAAAAAACGACCTTCCGCTTTAATCTGATTATTGTGGATAACCATTCGACAGACGGAACTTCCGAAGCGATCGGAAAATATACTGCAGACGGACGTGTGGTTCATTTGGTTCCGGAACGTTCCGATCTGGGGATCGGCGGTTGCTGGAACGTGGGTGTGCATCATCCGGCTTGTGGCAAGTTTGCCGTCCAGCTCGATAGCGACGATGTATATAGCGGTCCTGATACGTTGCAGAAGATCGTTGATGCTTTTTATGAACAGAACTGCGCGATGGTTGTCGGAACCTATCGGATGACCGATTTCAAGATGAACGAAATACCGCCCGGCATCATCGACCATCGGGAGTGGACGCTTGAAAACGGACGTAACAATGCGCTCCGCATCAACGGTCTGGGAGCTCCCCGTGCCTTTTATACACCTGTGCTCCGGAGGATCAACCTTCCGAATACAAGCTATGGAGAAGATTATGCTTTGGGACTGCGTATCTCCCGCACCTGGCGTATCGGGCGCATCTATGATGTCCTTTACCTCTGCCGCCGCTGGGAAGACAATTCGGATGCCGCGCTCGATGTCGTGAAAATGAACGGACATAATACCTACAAAGACCGTATTCGTACTTGGGAATTGCAGGCGCGGATTGCCTTGAACGCTCATTCGCCCAAATGATTTCTTCTTGGTCTTTTGGCCGTTTGCTCACTATGGATTCTTTTTTCACTACATTTGTGTTGCGGGACAAGTTGCCGGCAACCATGAAAACACGAAGCTTATGAATGATTTGGAACGAGAAATAGAATTCCTGCTGATAGACCAAAAGCAGGATTGGAAACTGGCAAGGGAGAATTATGGTTCTTTGACCAATGTGCAGACGCGTTATTTCCAGGATGATTACAGGACAACGATTCTTCAATTTAATCCGGAACGGATTCGTTCTTCCGCAGCTAAGATCGACAAGGCATCCTTGTTGGCGCGCCCCTGTTTTTTCTGCCATCGGCCGGAAGAACAAAAGGGAGTGATGTATAATGATGCGTTTGAAATACTGGTTAATCCATACCCTATTTTCGAGGACCATCTGACCGTTCCCCTGCGTTGGCATGAAAAGCAACAGATAAAGCCTTATTACGAGGATATGCTGGACATCGTTTCGGATTTATCTGACTATGCCTTGTTCTATAATGGTCCGAAATGCGGTGCTTCCGCTCCGGATCATATGCATTTCCAAGCTGGAAAGAAAGAGGAGTTTCCGGTTGTGAGAAATTGGCCGAACTTCCCGAAACAGGTCGTTTGGGAAAGTGAACGGACTGGTTTCTATGCTTCAGTTGATCTCCTTCCGGTCTGTTTTATCCTAGTGTCGAGGGATAAGGGTGAGGCGGCGGCCGTTTTCGAGTTGTTATACGACATGATGCCGATGGGACCGGATGATTACGAACCAATGATGAACCTGCTGGTCTGGAGGGAGGATGATGTTTGGATTACCTGTATCTTCCCCCGGCGGGAATTGCGTCCATCCTGCTATTATGCCGAGGGAGATGCCAATATTCTCATCAGCCCGGCGACGGTCGAGATGGCCGGTTTATTTGTCGTCCCTTTGGAAAAGGACTTTAAGAAAGTGACATTTGCAGACCTCGAAAAGGTCTGGGAAGAGGTAAGTATTACGGAGGATGAGGAGAATGAGCTCATCCGGAAAATAAGAGATGAAGCATGATATCATATAAGCCTATGTCTGATAAGCCATCTGTACGGTCTCCTTGGTTTTGGGTTCCTTCCCTGTATTTTGCGCAGGGAATACCTTATGTCGCGGTGATGATCGTCTCTGTCCTTATGTATAAGCGCCTGGGAGTTTCAAATACCGATATCGCCCTTTATACGAGTTGGCTGAATCTGCCCTGGGTGATCAAACCTTTTTGGAGTCCTTTTGTGGATTTGCTGAAGACTAAACGCTGGTGGGTGGCCACGATGCAGTTATTGATCGGGGCAGGACTTGCCGGAGTGGCGTTTACGATCCCAACGACGTTCTTTTTCCAGGCTTCATTGGCTGTATTCTGGTTGCTGGCTTTCAGCTCCGCCACACATGATATTGCGGCGGACGGCTTTTACATGCTGGCTCTCGATTCGCATGAACAGGCTTTCTTCGTCGGTATCCGGAGTACTTTTTACCGGATTGCGATTATTGCCGGACAGGGTGTGCTGGTCATGTTTGCCGGATTTCTGGAAAACAGTACTGGGAATATCCCGCTTGCCTGGTCTGTTACATTCTTTATTTTAGGCGGGCTGTTTTTGGCTTTGTTCCTGTATCACCGGTATATACTTCCTTTGCCGAAAGGGGATAAGCCATCGGCTACGGTGACTCCTTCCACAATCTTAAAAGAGTTTTTCGCGACTTTCGCCTCTTTTTTCAAAAAGAAACAAGCCTTTGTCGCGATTCTGTTTATGCTGTTGTACCGTTTCCCGGAAGCCCAGTTGGCTAAATTGGTAACGCCTTTCCTGGTCGATCCCCGCGAAGTGGGTGGCTTGGGGCTTTCGACGGCTGAAATCGGACTGGTGTACGGGACGATCGGTACGATCGGTTTGACATTGGGCGGAATATTGGGAGGTATCGCCGCCTCGGCAGGAGGATTGAAGAAATGGATCTGGCCGATGGCGTTGGCAATTTCCCTTCCTGACGCTGTCTTTATTTATTTGAGCAGTGCGTTGCCTGATAATTTGTGGATAGTCAACATTTGCGTATTTATCGAACAGTTTGGATACGGCTTTGGCTTTACGGCCTATATGTTGTATCTGATTTATTATTCCGACGGAGAACATAAGACGGCACATTATGCGATCTGTACGGCTTTTATGGCTTTGGGCCTGATGCTTCCTGGAATGGCGGCCGGCTGGTTGCAGGAACAGATGGGCTACGAGAATTTCTTCTGGTGGGTGATGGGATGTTGCCTGGTGACGTTGCTTGTCACGGCCTGCCTGAAGATCGATCCCGAATTCGGGAAGAAAAAACAAGGAAATAACTAAATATATTTGCTTTGTATGGTGGCGAAAACGATATTGATAGCGGATGGTGGTTCCACGAAAACGGATTGGAGTATTGTGTCCGGCAATTGGGAGATAGACCGGATCAGGACAGGAGGAATTAATCCTTTTTTCCAGACGGAAGAGGAGATCTCGGCTGAGATAAGGGACAATCTGATTCCCCGGATAAGGGAGTCCGATTCTGTCGGGGCCGTTTACTTTTATGGTGCCGGATGTGCGTTTCCGGAAAAGAACGAGATTATACGCCGTTCTGTCACGCGCTATCTGCCGGTCCCGGTGGAGGTCGGCAGCGATTTGCTGGCAGCCGCCCGTGCCCTTTGTGGAGACAGTCCCGGCATTGCTTGTATTTTGGGGACTGGTTCCAACTCCTGTCTGTATGACGGAAAGGGTATTGTCAAGAGCATATCTCCGTTGGGCTTTGTCTTGGGAGATGAGGGGAGTGGCGCCGTACTTGGAAAATTGTTGGTTGGGGATGTGTTGAAGAACCAGTTGCCGGCAGCTTTGCAAGAGGCTTTTTGGGCGGAGTCCGGTTTGACACCGGCCATCATTATGGAAAAGGTTTATAAAGGGCCTTTCCCGAATCGTTTTTTGGCAAGCCTGTCTCCTTTTTTGCTCCGGCATATGGAAGAACCTGCAATACGTGATCTGGTGAGCAATAGTTTCCGGGCGTTCTTTGCCCGCAATGTCATGCAGTATGATTACCGGGAGCATCCTGTCTATCTGACAGGCTCCATTGCTTGGTATTATCAGGATATATTGAAAGATGTTGCTCGTGAGTTCGAGCTTCGATTAGGAACGATCGTTCAAAGTCCGGTTCAAGGTCTGATTCACTATCACTGTGTTTTATAAATAATAAATTATCTAATTCGGTTTTTATCATGAAAAAATCTTTATTCTTATTGTGTTTGCTTCTGGGGATGTTGGGTAATTGTGCGTTGGTGTTGGCACAACCGGCCCAGAAGTTGGTCAATGTGGTGGTTTCGCCTGATCGTATCGATTGGAAATGCAAGGCGAAGGAAGAAGTCAAGTTTACGGTACAGGTTTTCAAGAATGAGAATTTGTTGAAAGATGTAGTTGTCGATTATGAGTTGGGACCGGAATATTTTCCGACGGTTGTAAAGAAAGACGTTCGTTTGGCGGATGGAAAAACAACGTTGAAAGCGAAGATGAATGAACCCGGATTCTTGCGTTGCAGGGTGACGGCCAAAGTGGACGGACGGAAGTATGAAGGGATGGCGACAGTTGGCGTGGATGAAACGAGGATTCGGCCGACGACGGTCAATCCGGAAGATTTTGATGCTTTCTGGACCGGTGCGATCGCTGAAGCCCGTAAGCAGCCGCTAGATCCCAAGATGACTTTGTTGCCGGAAAGATGCACTTCTACGCAGAATGTCTATCATGTCAGTTTCCAGAATGAACGCCCCGGTTCCCGTATATATGGCATTCTGATTGTACCGAAGAAAACTGGTAAATATCCGGCGGTCCTCCAGGTTCCAGGAGCGGGCATACGTCCTTATAACGGATTCAATTTGGGAGAAGATATCATTACGTTGGAGATTGGAATACATGGTGTTCCTGTGACGATGCCGCAGGAAGTGTATAACAACTTGGCTGCTGGAGCATTGAACGGATATAATGCAATGAACAAGAATAATCGCGATACGCATTACTACAAACGGGTCTATCTCGGTTGCGTGCGGGCTGTGGACTTCCTCTATTCTTTGCCTGAGTTTGATGGAAATACAGTCGGTGTGACCGGTGGAAGCCAGGGAGGAGCCTTGTCTATTGTCACGGCCGGACTAGACCCGCGTATCAAGTTTCTTGCTGCTTTCTATCCGGCCTTGTGCGATTATGCCGGCTATCTGCATAAACGTGCGGGAGGCTGGCCGCATTACTACCGGAATGCGCAGCCTGTGGCAAACGAAGTGGAAACGCTCGCTTACTTTGATGTCGTGAATTTTGCCCGCCGGGTGAACGCTCCGGGCTGGTATAGCTGGGGATATAATGATGTGACTTGTCCTCCGACATCCATGTATTCGGCCTACAATGTTATTCCGGGAGTGAAGGACTTGCATCTTTACCTCGAAACCGGTCACTGGACATATCCGGAACAGCAGTCGGAACGTATTGAATGGTTGAAAGATAAATGCGGGAAGTAAATACGTTTCCCGGTTAATAATAATGCATGTATGTTGAATTTAAAGTATTTTTTAGCGGGGGTGTTAATTATGGCAATAACATCATGTATGCAAAAGGATAGTGAATTATTTTTGTTTGTCGGATCGTATGCGGATGCTACAGACCCTGGTATAAATCTGTTTCGCTTCGATGTGGAGAAAGGGACGGCTGTGCCGGTGAAAAGCCTGTCGGGCATTCAAGACCCTTCTTATCTGACAGTGAGTCGGGATGGCAAGTTTGTCTATTCGGTAAGTGAAACTACTGTGCCGGACGCGAAAGTATGTGCCTATTCGTTTGATAAACATACCGGGACACTTTCCTTGCTGAATGAACAGAAGACGGATGGCAGCGCTCCCTGTTATATCTGGGTGGACAGTAAACGCCGGATGGCTGTCACGGCTAACTACAACGGCGGAAGCATAAGTGTTTTCTCCATCTCGGCCGATGGAGCTTTGCTGCCGGCTGAAGTATATGCGTATGAAGGAGGAAGACCGGGGTCCGAACGCCAGGCGGTTCCGCATCTGCATTGTGTGTACGCTTCGCCGGATGAGAACTATCTGTATGCCAACGATCTGGGAACGGACCGGATTTATAAATACGAGATCGTTGCTTCCGATAAAGGCTTGAGTTTGCGGGAAGGGACGCCTGCCTCTTTTAGTTTGCCGGTGGGAGAAGGTCCGCGCCATACGGTTTTTCATCCGAACGGGAAATGGGCTTACCTGATTAGCGAGCTTTCGGGCCGCGTCGCTCTCATGTATTACGACAAGGGCAACTTGACCCCGGTCCGGTTTGTAGAAGCCGATACGTTACATGTCTCCGGTAGTGCCGATATACACATCACACCGGACGGTCGTTTCCTATATGCCTCTAACCGTCTGAAAGGTGACGGTATCGCGATTTTTTCTATCGATCTGGAAAACGGGCAATTGACAAAGATTGGTTATCAGCTGACCGGCATTCATCCGCGTAATTTCGTCATCACCCCCAACGGCAAGTTCCTGCTTTGCGCTTGTCGGGATAGTCATATCGTGCAGGTTTACGAAATAGACAAGCAAAGCGGTTTGTTGAAAGATACGGGAAAAGACATCCGGGTTAGTAAGCCTGTTTGCTTGAAGTTTACCGACATGTAAATGTGATATTTTTAGTAGCTTTGCAACGTGTAAATTGTAATAAGCTATGTCATTCATTAAGATAACGGAACAGAATTCTCTCTATAACGACCTGGAACGGAAGTCCGTCCGGGACTTGCTTGAAGATATCAATACGGAAGATCAGAAAGTGGCGTTGGCTGTCCGAGAGACAATCCCCAAAATAGAAGAATTGGTTTTGCAGATCGTTCCCCGCATGAAGCAGGGCGGACGGATCTTTTATCTGGGAGCCGGAACCAGCGGGCGGTTGGGAGTTTTGGATGCTTCCGAAATCCCCCCGACGTTTGGGATGCCTTCCACACTGATTGTCGGCTTGATAGCTGGTGGCGATACTGCCCTCCGGAATCCTGTGGAGAATGCTGAAGACGATGAGGAACGCGGCTGGCAGGAATTGCTGGAGCACCGGGTTAATACGAAGGATACCGTGATCGGCATTGCTGCTTCCGGGACGACTCCTTATGTGATCGGTGCCCTTCGCAAAGCACGTGAACAGGGTATCCTGACCGCCTCCATTTCCAGCAATCCAGATTCACCGATGGCGATGGAGGCCGATGTCGCAATCGAAATGATTGTCGGGCCGGAGTTTGTCACTGGCAGTTCCCGTATGAAATCCGGCACGGGGCAGAAAATGATCCTGAACATGATCTCCACCTCCGTTATGATCCGATTGGGTAGGGTTAAAGGAAACCGGATGGTCAATATGCAGCTCACCAATCAGAAACTTATAGACCGTGGAACCCGCATGGTTGCCGAGGAATTGAATCTTCCCTATAACCAATCCCGCCATCTGCTGTTGATGTACGGCTCCGTTCAGGAAGCTGTCGAGGCTTACCGCAAAGCTTAACGGGTCTGGAGTCGGTTTCAGCTTTTTTCTGTAAGAAGATGAGAAATATATGGAAAATATCTTTATATTTGTCCCATGCATTGTTCCTGCTTCGCAATCTGCGGAAAAGGATTAAAAGGGAATCGGGTGCAAATCCCGGACAGTCCCGCTGCTGTAAGCTTCAAAACGGATTGGGCAATTCTTTTATGCCACTGACGCGAGTTGGGAAGGCGCTCATACCGGAAGTAAGTCAGAAGACCTGCAACGCATATTTTTTCGACGGCTTCGAGGATAGGCCGGAAGAGAACTGTGAAGCCGTAGGCTTTTGCCTTTCTTTATTTCCGTTTCCCGTAGCTATTTACTTGTTTTTAATTATTTTGCCATAATAATTAGGAAAAGAGGCATGAATCTGTGGGTGGGATGAGCTCCGCCTCGATTCATGCTTTCCTTTTATGAGTGTGATTAATCTTCCGGCTTTTGTCGTATAAACCTTTTTTTCGTACCTTTGTGCGTTTCCTCCATAAAGAGAGGAAGATAAATACGACTTCAAATTTGTATATGGAAATGAGAAAAACAGTATTATATGGCGTTTTGGCCTTTTGTTTGGTTGTGTTGAATTCTTGTTTGGGAGACCCGGCCACCCAATTGACGATGGCAAACCAGGCAGGGGTAGTGGTGACCGGTTACGGACCTGGTAAGGCTATTTATACCAAGGGGGACGTAGTGGTCTCTTCGGAAGACTTCCAGAATGCCAATGTGGAAAACGGAGAATGTATTTTGTTTGATTATTCCATCGATTACGGGGTCGCAAACAATATGGGGGCGGGGACGGATACCAGTTATACCGAGGCTATTATTTATGAAAATACGATCTCGGAGGT